>JAWOLP010000015.1:0-3720 GCA_033853355.1 Candidatus Micrarchaeia archaeon
CTTTCTTCGAATGGAGAGATGGGCATGGAATCCTATTGCCGGCTTTCTATTAAATAGGTTGTTCATGCCCCTCCGCGCCTGTTCATGCTCGTCCATGGCATCATTAATATTCCGTTCATTGTCGTAGAATGCGCCTGCCGCGGCTAGCGGCCGGCTGAATCGTCCTGGGCTCCCGAGGCCCCGGGTCACCACCAACATAAAGAGGTCCGGCCCGCAAGGGCCGGCCTCCCTCCCCCAAACAGAAGAAGAGCGTGGCCGTGCCAAATTATGTGGGCCGGCAATAACAGAAAGAGTTGGCAGACCGGACCCCTTCCGGGGTCCGGCAACTGCCAAAATACGTTGATGGACGAAACATTTATATACATGAAAAATCAGAATAAATGACAAGGACGACTGAAGAATAGTGGTAGAAAGGGAAAAGAAAAGAAGGTTTAAATATACGAAAGTCCATATATAATCACACATAAAACCCCAATCCCAGGTGATATTCGATGATAGGCAGCAATCTCTACGACCGGATCATGAAGGGCGAGCCCGAAGCGTTGGCCCACTTCAAGGACATCGTCAGGATAGACGACGTGATAGACCCGGAGGAGGCGTTCTCCCTCCAGCTGGCCGCCGTCGGCGCGGCGCTGTCGCAGACCGGGAAGGGCAAGGGCGCCGCAATGGCCAAGATAGACATCTATTTCAACGTATTCGAGAAGCTCGGCAACATCCGCGTCAAGGATGCGGTGGGCAGGATGGCCCAGGGGGTCCCGATCGACGAGTCCGACGCCGACACGGAGAGGACCTGGACCTATGACAAGCTCATGATGCTCGCGCTCTGCGGGCCGGACAAGGACAAGGAAGGGATGAGCGCCCCGCATGCACAGCTGCTGGGCAGGATAGAGAGCAACAACTACTCGGCCGCCATACAGATAGGCAAGGTCTTGGCTGTGGCCAAGCGCGAAGGGAAGCCCCTGGACCCGCAGTTCGAGAGCCTGGCGAACCGGTGCCTCGCGAACGCCGCCAAGTTCGCCACTGGCGAGACCGCCATGTACGCGATAGAGGCGATCGGGATCGCAGGCAACGACGAGGCCAGGACTACGGCGGTGAACAAGCTGATCGACATGGTCGAGCTGGGCCCCGGCGACGGGAAGCAGGCGGCCATGGGGACCCTGCTGAAGTATTTCTCGGACGATGCGTTCGCCAGGGTCGTGATACATGAGATCGCCCTCGAGAACGCGGAGATACGCTCGATCCTCGCCTCGGTCGCAAAGGGCAGCGACCGGAAGGCCGCCGCGGCGGCCGGCAGCATAATGGCCGACGTGAGGACCGAGAACGAAGTCGAATGGATGAAGGCAAACAAGGAGACGATACTCTACGATTATCCCGAATACTCCCCCCAGAGGACCTATCTCGAATGCATGTTCCAGGCCATCGAGACCGTGATGGGCAGGCACCCCTCCACCCCGAGGGAGATGACCGAATACGAGGTCGCCCTCCTGCAGCTCTCATCGTCCGGCAACCCGGGGCAGATCGAGGCCCTCTTCGATTCCAAGGGGGATCGGCTCAACCTGGCGAAGATGGCGAAGGACGTCGAGAACGCCCTCCTCTACGCTCTCAACAACGGATATTCGGCCGAGGTGCGGGAGCGCGCCGCCGTTGGGCTCGAAAGGATAGGAAGCGAGCGCGTCCAGGACATCCTCGAGCGCATCGCGCAGAGGCACGGCGAGGATACGGAGGTGGGGTCGCTGGCCTCCGACGCCCTGGCCAGGATACGGGGCAGGGACATAATGGAGTCCGCTGTCGAGATAAAGGCTTTCAGGAAGCCGCCGACTCCGCAGGCCGCCGCCAGGCTCGCCGCCCCGCTCCACAAGATCTCCCAATAAACATTAAAACAAGGCCCGGCTAATTCCATCCATGGCGAGGATCCGCGTGATCAGGAGGCAGGAGAAGGGTTATATAGAGCTCCCTGCAGACCTGGCCAGGAACGACGAGATCGAGCTGTTCCAGCTGCGGGACGGCTACTATCTCGTGTCGCTCCCCCTCGGGCAGCCCCAGAAGGCGGCCGCCGTCCAGCCCAAGGAGCAGGTCAGCGAGGAGGAGAAAGCGGTGCTGCGGAAGCTCCTCTCGATACGGTTCGAGAACCGCGTCCCGGCCTATGTCGGCAAGGCCCTCACCGAGCAGGAGAAATCCGTGCTCGGCGGCCTGGAAAGGCGCGGCCTCGTCAACGTCTTCAAGGGCAAGAAATACGTGGACGGCGTGTACAATATCGCCGACAGCATATATCCCCTCCTCTCGCAGAAGGAGAAGGCCGGGCTGAGGGAAGCGCAGCCCCAGGCCCCCGCCGAGGCCCCGCCGCCGCAGGTGAATTCGATCGGCCTCCTCAACAGCAGGGGATATATCATAATAACCGACAAGCGGGAGGCGTATATCCTCTCCGAGCAGCTCAACGGCCAGATGAAGAGCGGGGGAGTGGTCGGCGTGAAGGGGTTCGACAACAAGTTCTATGTGGTGACCAGGGACTATTTCACCTCCGCCTCGGCCAAGATCGCTTCCGTCCTCAAGGAGGAGATGGACGCCCCGTCTGTGGCTTCCGCGGCGAAGCTTGACGCGGAGGGCTGCATGGCCGTCCTTCGGCTGCTGGCCGAGAACGGCGAGATAATAGAGAAGAAGAAAGGCGTCTTCGCCCCCATCTGACGGCTGGCCGCACGATGGCGCGTAGCCTCTTTTATAAACATAACCGTATATAAACAGCAACATGAAACGGATAAGCAAGGATGCGCCTTCGGGGGAGGCGGGCAGGGCGAAGTTCAACCTCGAGCCGCTGGTCGATGGCTACGGGCCGCTGACCGCGCGCCGCATAAAGAACGCCGCGAGGAGATTCGGGGAGGATCACCTGCGGACGGACCTGAAGGTAATCCCTCTCGAGCAGGGCGAGCGCCTCCAGCTGGCCGGCCTTCCGGGGCTGAACATGCTGTACATGGGCGTGATGGACGGGAAGAGCGTCTTCCAGAGGAAGGTCGGGGAACGCATCGAGAACCAGCTCATGAGGGCTTCGCGGGGATTGAGGTATGACATATTCGTGGGGCAATACTGGACCCGGGATTCGATAATCCGCTCGTTCAGGGGCGCTGAAGCGAACTTCGACGCGGTGTCGAGGGTGCAGGCGCTCGAGATCCTCGTCTATGACAAGAGGAACGGGACCGCGGAGCACAGCTGGCTCTCCCTGGGTGCCAACAAGGACAAGGTCTTCGACCCCGGAAACAGCGCGGTGGAGACAAAGCCGAGGATGCGGACCGAGAGGCTGCCGGAGCTCCCAAAGGCGACGAGGAGGAGCATGGCGCCGGCCCTCAGGCCGATAGAGCCGCCGACCAGCTCCACGCTCACCCTGGAGGCCACCACCGGCCTCGTCATCGAGGCCGCGAGGAAATACCTCAGCCTGGCCCCCACGGACGGGCCGAGGGTCGTCCTCTCTTACAGCCAGGATGCCCTGATAAGCGGCCACAAGGTCGAATTCGGAAGGGAAGGAGGGAAGGTGGTCCTCTCCTTCAGCCGCTCCGGACATGCGGTGAGGGAGGAGGTAGAGCTCGCCCGAGCGACCCTCAAGCCGAGGGAGCTGGGCCAGGGCTACCGCATCGCTTTCAGCGCGTATCCGCTCGACGACAACGCAAGGGGGCAGGTCTGCGATTACCTGGTCCTGGCGACCGTCGTCGCCCCCACGAACCAGCTCCACGC
>JAWOLP010000016.1:0-40256 GCA_033853355.1 Candidatus Micrarchaeia archaeon
CTTCCTTCAACCTGCAGCCCTGGAAGATAAAGGTCGTGAAGGACCAGGGGGTCAAGGAGAGGCTCCGGAAGCTCTCCTGGGACCAGGAGCAGATAACGTCCTGCTCGCACCTGCTCGTGTTCTGCGCAGACTCGGACCTGATGGGGCTGATAGGGAGGCTGGAGGCGCACATGCGCGCACGGAAGGTGCCCGAAGAGACGGTCGGGCAGGTCGTAGGGATGATGCGCGGCATGGCCGAGCGGATGGGCCCGGAGCAGAGGCTCTCATGGGCTCAGAGGCAGCTCTATCTCGCCCTCGGAAACGCGCTGAACGGTGCGAAGTCGCTCGGCTTCGATTCCTGCCCGATGGAGGGGTTCGATCCGGCCGGCTATTCGAAGGAGCTCGGCCTACCGCCGAACATCGTGCCCACGGCGCTCTGCCCGGTCGGCTACGCGGCCGACATGCCGCGGCCCAAGGCCAGGTTCGAGAGGGAAGAGGTCTTCTTCTGACGCGCCGTCATTTCAGTATCTTGCCGGTCTCCATGTACCAGAGGTAGAGGTCGAGCTCGCCCTGGCTGACGCCGGCCCCGGATGAGAGCCGCCCGAGCACGCCCTCGATCTCCAGGTATCTCCTGCGCGTGAGGGACCTGCCCTCCGGCCTCTCGATGAGCCCCTCCCGCGCGAGCAGGTCGATTATGTGGAAGTCGATTATCGCCACGCCGCTCCTGCCCACGTTCCGCAGGAAGTGGCTGGACTCCTTCAGGCCGAGCCCCAGGACGCCGGAGGCGAGGTCGTCCCGCAGCTCGGGATCGCTCTTCCCGCAGGAAAGGGCGGGACCGAGGGTCCCGTGGTGCTTCCGCGCCTCGACGATATACCGCGCCCGCGCATTTGGGAAGCGGTAGCCGAGCCCTCTCAGCCTCGCGGCGAGCGCTGAGGGACGGAGGGCCATGAACCCTTGCCCCACGGCCTCCTGTATCCTGATGCCGCCTTCGGAGGTGTAGTTCGCGGTGAGGAGGCAGAAGCAGAGCTCGCTGAAGAGCGCGTCCTCGCCCGATGCTCCTTTCGCCTTGAATTCGCCCATCCTCTGCCGGACGGTCCGGCCGACATGGCCTCCCTTGAGCAGCTCTATCGAGTCGATTATGCCCTTCATCCTCGCCCCTCGCTAGTATAGTGGCTGGAAAGGGATAAAAATCATCGGCCCTTCCAGATGACCTCGGGGACCCTCTTCTTGTAGTTCACGTAGCGCGCCTGGGTGAAGAGCAGGTCGCTGAGGCGGTTCATGTACACGATTATGTCGGGGTTGACCTGCTCCGCCTGGGAGAGGGCGACGATGCTGCGCTCGGCCCTCCGGCAGACCGTGCGCGCGTGGTGCAGGAGCGATGCCGTCTTGCTGCCGCCGGGGATGATGAAGTTCTGGAGCGGCGGGAGCTCGTCCCAGAGGCGGTCTATCTCGGCCTCCATCTCCGACACCCGCGAGGGCGGGACCGGGCGCGCTTTCGCTCCCTTGGTGGCCAGCTCGGCCCCGATCTGGAAGAGGTCGCGCTGGACCGCCCCCAGCGATGACGAGATGGGTTCGACCTCGCAGAAGCCTATGGCTATGCCAAGGACGGAGTTGAGCTCATCCACGTCGCCGTAGGCCTCGACCCTGGGGTCGTTCTTCGGGACGACGCCTCCGCCGAGAAGCTGCGTGTTCCCCTTGTCGCCGAACTTCGTGTAGATGCGCATGTGTGAATTAGGGGAGAGAAATTTAAATATTCCGGCCAGAATGTAGTACAATGGCCATATCCCCCGACCATAAGAAACAAGCGTATCCCAGGCTCGGCGAATTCGCGCTGTTCAGCACCGCCGCAAGGAACCCGCCCCTCTACGAGGGCCTCGTGACGATGCACATAGCGAAGAAGATGATGGAGCAGGAGAAGAAGGTCACTGACCGGAGCACGAAGGCGCTGGTCGGCGCCTCGGCCGAGCTGCTCAACGAGACGGACAGGGGGAGGGAGAAATGGGCCTACACGCGGCGGCATTCCCTCGAGGTCGCTTATTTCTCTTATATCATGGCCAGCGAGGCCAAAAGGCTTGGCGCGGCCGGGAGCGAGCGCCTCACGCCGGAGCTGTGCTTCGCCGGAGGCTACGGGCACGACATCGGGAAGGTGTTCCTGCCGCAGTCTCTCCTGTACAAGGAGCTCGGCGTGATGATCGCCGGCCTGTGCCTCTGGGAGGGCAGGCCGCTGAACAGCGTCGAGAAGAGGGTGCTCCGGGACAAGCACATATCCGCCGGCACCACCTTCGTCCGCCTCTTCAACGGACAGGACAACCCGGTCATACAGGACATGGTGGGGCTGCACCACGTCATGTACAGCGGGCGCGGGAGCATGTACCCGAGCTATCCGGCCAACAAGACCGGGAGCCAGCTCGGCCTGGCCGCCCGCATAGCGAAGGCGGCGGATTTCCTGTCCGCGACCCTCCCCCGGCACTACCGCGAGAACGAGTGGGTCCTGTCCATGACGGATTCGCTCGGCTACGCGGTCGCGGTGGCCGGCGTAGAGCTGGATCCGCTAGCGGTGAAATGCTTCATCCTGGGGACGCACGATCTCGACGGGGAGGAGGCGGACTATATCCTGAAGAGCCTCTCATACCCCGGGAGCGTCCAGGACCTCTCGGATTTCCAGGCGATGAGGAGGTACGTGAAGGAGACGGTCGAGACCGACCCCCTCTTCATCGACATGATTGAACGCAGGTCGAAGAGCAGGATAGACGCGTATCTGGGCCTGATAGGGAAATGCGCCTCAGACCTCGGCGCCCCGACGCTGGAGAACCCGGCGCTGCAGTGATAGTAATTAATACCTTATCCGCTTTCTTAGGCCATGACGCTGATGGACGATTTCATGCTGCTCGAGAAGCACGGCTTCAGGCTGCTTCCGTATTCCCTGGCCGCTGATGAGGACGCGGCGGCCGCGGCCGCGAGGAAGATCGGATACCCGGTCGCGATGAAGATAGTCTCGCCCGACATACTCCACAAGACCGACGTCGGCGGCGTGCGCGTGAACATCAAGGGCGAGGAGTCCCTAAGGCTGGCCTACCGCGAGATAATACAGAGCGCGGCCGGCAAGAAGGTCGACGGGGTGCTCGTCCAGAAGATGGCGCGCAAGGGCGTGGAGCTGATCATAGGCGGAAAGAAGGACCCGCAGTTCGGGCACATGATCGTCCTCGGGCTCGGAGGCATCTACGTGGAGATATTCCGCGACATAAGCGCCCGGATCTGCCCCCTCCTCCCGTCCGACGTGGACGAGATGGTGGCAGAGCTGAAGGTTCATCCCCTCCTCGAGGGGGCCAGGGGCGAGAAGCCCATCAACAGGAAGGCGCTGGAGCAGCTGGTGGTGCGGGCCTGCGCGTTCATGCAGAAGGAGGATATCAAGGAGATGGACCTCAACCCGGTCGTGTTCGACGAGGACGGATGCGATATCGTGGACGCGAGGTTCAGCAGGTGAGGCCGATGAAGGAGATAATCTCGAACCTGAAGCTCGTCTTCGCGCCCAAGTCTGTGGCGGTCGTCGGCGCGTCCCCCACGCCCAACAAGATAGGGAACGTGCTGCTCAAGAATTTCCTCGACGCCAAATTCCAGGGGAAGGTCTACCCCGTCAACCCCAAGCACGAGGAGATATACTCGCTGAAGTGCTACCCAAAGGTTACCGACATCCCCGGAAGGGTCGACTGCGTGATAGTCGCCACCCCTGCCGAGACTGTGCCGTCGATCATGGAGGACTGCGCGGCCAAGAAGGCCGGGGGGGTCGTCATCCTCAGCGGCGGCTTCGAGGAGGTCAACCGCAACGACCTGGCCGCGAGGATAAAGGAGACCGCGGATAAGGCCGCAATGCCGGTGGTCGGCCCGAACTGCCTGGGCGTCTTCGACCCTTACACCAAGGTCGACAGCATATTCCTGCCGGCGTACAAGCTTGAGAGGCCCAAGGCCGGCGGCATAGCGTTCGTCACCCAGAGCGGCGCGGTCGGCTCGACGGTGCTCGACCTGGCGGCCTACTACGGCCTGGGGATATCGAAATTCATATCCTACGGCAACAGCACGGTCCTCGACGAGGCCGACTACCTGGAGTACCTCATGAACGACAAGGAGACCGACGCGATCATACTCTACATGGAAGGCGCCAAGGACGGCCGGAAGCTCCTCGAAGCCATGAAGAAGGTCAACAAGGTGAAGCCCATAATCGCCCTTAAGGCGGGCAGGGGGAGCGTCGGGCAGGCCGCGGCCCGCTCGCACACGGGGAACATCGCCGGAAGCTATCTCGCCTACCATGCGGCCTTCCAGCAGGCGAAGGTGACAGAGGCGGAGGGCATCAACGAGGTGTTCGACTTCGTCAAGATATTCAACCAGCCCAAGCCTAAAGGGGACCGCATAGGCGTCATAACGAACGGCGGCGGCATGGGCGTCCTCACGACGGACAGCATCGAGGCCGAGGGGCTCGCGATGGCGCTCTTCAGCGAGGATTCCAAAAAAGAGATAGCCAAGATACTGCCCGCTTACGGCAACGTCGCCAACCCGCTGGACCTCGTCGCGGATTCCGGGGTGGAGGCTTACGGGAAGGCGATAGACGTGATGATGGAGGACCCCGGCATAGACGCGCTGATAATAGTGGTCCTCACGCAGACCCCGCCGATCGATGAGCGGATAATCCACGTCCTCACGAAGGCCTCGGACGACCAGCGCAAGCCGGTGGCCACGATATCCATAGGCGGCACGTACACCGAGACGTACAGGAAGATCCTGGAGAGCAAGGGCGTGCCGAGCTACAACTCGCCGCGCGCGGCCGTGAAGGCGATGAAGAAGCTCATCACTTACGCCAGGTACCGTGAATCGCTCGACAAGAAATGATTAAAAACACGAATTAACACTAATTATATCATGGAACGCGGATACGGCAGGAGGCTCAAGGACAGGCTGAAAGCAGCCTCAAGGCCGGTCAATCCTGCCCATGTATATCGGACGCTCCGTGAGGATATCAGGCGCGTCAAGGAAGCCAGGTCGCTGAAAGACCGCGACATCTACGAGGCGAAGGCCGCCGAGAGCGCCGTGCGGTTGAAATTCGCGGCTTCGGTGGCGGTCTGCGAGGTATTCGCGACCTACATGTGCGCTCCGATCGCGGGCACCATCGCCCAATACGCGAGCGGCAGCGCGTACAACGGGATCGCCGGGACCATCCTGGGGGATTACATACCCTCGGTCGTATCGTTCGCGGTCCTCTGGCCCATCCTCAACAGCGGGTATTACGCGGAATCGTCAGGAACCGCGGCGGGCAGGCTCAAGGCCATGTCGAAGGACATGCTGCCGTTCTACAAGGCCGGCCTGGTGGCGGCCGTGCCGTCCTACATCATATCTGCCGCGCTCTCTTCCGGCGCGATAGCGCTTACCTCGCATTATTCGCAGGGCGCAGCGGACAGGATACCTTTTCCGATCATGGCCGAGGCGCTGAACGTGGTCGTGGCCGAGGCTGCCTACCTGGCCCTCTTATTCGGCCTGACCGAGCGGAACATCAAGGCGGTCTCGCAGAGATATGATGCTTATCTTGAGAGGAGCTACGGGACACGGCAGGAAGAGGGGGCCGGGGAGGGGGCATAGTTCCACTATTCTCTTTTACATTTAAATTTAAAATGATTATGTAACTATAGTTACATACAACGACGGAGGAATTTTTCCATGCTCATCATATACATCTACGACCTGGTCGCGAAGGACAGGAAGAAGTTCAACCGCGTCAAGCGCCTCTTCTATTACCATCTTTCGAAGCTACCACTGCGCAAGGAGGTGTGGAAGACGAAATCCGCGATAGCTGTCCAGCCGGCCATGGAGAAGCACCTCGACAGGTTCTTCAAGCGCTTCGGGAGGTCCGTGGTGGTCTACAAGGCCCTCGCTGAGTCGGTGGAACAGCTAGAATAGTGGAACTGCGGGGTGGGTGTCATAGCTCCAGCTCGCAGAGGTAGACATCGAATCCTATCCCGTGCTTCTGGAGCACCGGGGGGCTGACCCTCCCCATCACTCCAGCAGATTTCCCGCCGACGATGATCTCGCAGGAGGTGTCGTCGGTGAATGCCTTGCCGGCCTTCTTGCGCAGCTCGAACTCCAGCCCTTTCTCCTTCATCACGGTCTGGAGGCAGCCCCGGAACTCCGAGAACCCGACCTCCTTGTCCATCACGCCGAAGGCGAGCCTCTTGACGGAATCCGTATTCCTCTGCACCAGGCCTATCTCGTAGAACCTCTGGGGCAGCCCTTTCATCTTGTTTATGGAGAACGTCTCCAGCATGTCCGGGATGAGGCTCGGCCTGATGACCGTGTAATCGGCGGTTCCCGGGTTGCTTATCTCCATCACCCCTTCTTCGTGCCCGCTCATCGACAACTTCTCCTTGTTGGTGAGGACGAACGTCTTGGTCTCCATGAACCCCATGCCGCGCATGATCTCGTCCAAATCCTCGTACGAGCGGTCGGCCGAGCCGGGGTTGAAGAAGTCCGGTATGGTCGGGACGAAGTTGTTGTAGCCGTACGATATCGCTATGTCCTCGATGATGTCGACCTGGCCCATGACGTCGGCCCGATACGGGGGCACCCGGACGTATCCTTTCGAATACTCGTAGCCCATCCTCTCCAGGTGGGCCGCCGCCTGCTTCTCGCTCAGCTCCAGCCCCAGGGTCGTGTTGGCCTTCTTCAGGTCGAACCGCATCCTCCTCGGCTCCAGGTCCGGGGAAATGAACTTCTCCTTCCCGTAATCCATCCTAACCGCGTAGACGGCCCCTCCCATGTCCGAGAAGGTGCAGCAGAGGATGTTCAGGGCCGCCTTGCAGGCGTTCATGTCGGTCCCGGACACCTCTATGAATATGTCCTTGGTATCGACATCCACCTTGCCGGTCTCGGCCGAGTTCACTATCGGGATCAGCGCCATGATCTTGCTGCCCGCGTCCACGAAGACCGGATACCGGTCATGGCCGGCGATGAGATGGCCGTACTGCTGACCCTTCTTGTGCTCCTTGAGTATCTCGTCCGCCCCCATCTCCTCGGTGTGCCCCAGGGGCACGTAGCGGATCTCGGAAGGCTTCATCGCCGTGTACCTGACCGGGAACCTGATGGCGTGGAGAGGATAGAGGCCGAGGCCGAACTTCTTCACACGCCGGCCGAGGGTGCCCAGAAGCTTCTCCTGCAGCAGGACCATGTCGCGTATCCTCTGGTCGTCCAGGGACAGCCCCTTCACGACGGCGCAGACGGTGAACGGCCTAATCTTCCCGACGCTCGGGTCGACCAGCACCGCATAGTCGGACTTCATGACGCGGTAAGAGGGCCTCCCCTTCCCGTGATAGGCCCGGAGCGCCCTCGCGAGCCCCTCCATCGAATACCAGTCGGGCCGGTTGGGCGTGAGCTCAGTTATGATCTTCCCCGACTCGGGCTCGATCTCGGAAGGCGCCCCCAGGTCGCTAAGGCTCGCTATCACCTTGTCCTTGGGGAGGTCGATGAGCCGCCTCATGTCCTCGTAAGTGAATTCCACGACAACCATGCGATCACTCGCCTGCCTCTTTCGTCCTCTGGGCAAGCTTCTTCACATAATCAGTATGGTAGTCTTCATTAAGGCAGCCAGTGCACAGGCTCAGCCCTATCGCCTTGGCCAGGCCGCCCATGGAGAGGTACGAGAGGCTGTCGGCCCCGAGATACCTGCCTATCTCCTCCACGGTCTTCTTGTTGGCTATCAGCTCGCTGTACGTCGACATGTCCACGCCGTAGAAGCAGGGGGACTTGACTGGCGGGCACGTGATCCGCAGGTGGACCTTTTTCGCCCCGGCCGACCGCACGAGCGCGACTATCTCCTTGAGGGTCGTGCCCCTGACTATGCTGTCGTCCACGAGCACGACGGACTTGCCCTCCATCATCCCGCGGACGGGGTTGAGCTTGAGACGCACCGCGTCCACCCGCATATCCTGGTCCGGCATTATGAACGTCCTGCCTATGTAGCGGTTCTTTATCAGCCCCTCCTCGCACTCGATGCCAAGCTTCTTCGCGAAAGCGGCTGCTGCGGTGCGCGACGTGTCCGGGACCGGCACGACCAGGTCGGCCTTCACCGGCGACTCGGAGGCCAGCATCGTGCCTAGCCTGCTGCGGACGTCATAGACGTTCTTCCCGTCTATGATGGAATCCGGCCTCGAGAAGTACACGTACTCGAACATGCAGTGCCTCTCCTTCTGCGGCTTCAGCCGCTCCCTGCTCATCCGGCCCCTGCCATCCACGATGGCCAGCTCGCCGCCCCTTATGTCCCCTTTGTAGGGGATGTCGTTGATGTCGAGCGCGACGGTCTCCGAGGCGAAGCAGATGAAATCATCGTTCTCGCCCCACACGAGGGGGCGGATGGCGAACGGGTCCCTGAACACGACCAGCTTCCCGCCTGCTATCGCGGCGATGGAATAAGCGCCCTCGAGGCGCCCCATCATCGCCTCCACCGCCTTCCTCGGCTCCTTCTCGCGGTCGAAGATGAACGCTACGACCTCGGAGTCCACCGAGCTGGTGAACTCGTAGCCGTCCGCCTCGAGCTCCTCCTTCAGCTCCGGATAGTTGGCCAGGTGGCCGTTGTGGGCGGCCGCGCAGCCCTTGTAGACCATGGGCTGGACGTCGCACATCCTGCAGTCGCCGTGCGTGGGGTACCTGGTATGGCCGATCCCCATCCTGCCCTTCACTCCCAGGTCCTGGGGCTTGATGACCGAGTCGACGAGGCCTATCCCCCTGCGCGCGTCGATCTTCTTTCCGTCGAAGACTGCGAAGCCGGCGGCATCCTGCCCGCGGTGCTGCAGGGCGACCAGGGCCCGGTGGAGATAAGGGGCGACGTCCAGGCCCTTCTTGGAGTATATGCCGATGACCCCGCACTCCTCGTGCGGTTCATCTGAGAATGAGACTTTCACTACCATACGAATGATATGGATGGATTATTTTTAATCCTTTATCGGAAATAGATCCACGCCCCCCCACCGAGTCGCTCGAATCCGGGATCAGCCGGATAAAGGAGCTGGACGCCCGCGTCGAGTCCGGCAAGGCCCGGGAGACGGGCCTGACCAGGCGCGTCCGTGATCGCGGACGGGACCTACGCCGCAGCCGCGCTCTTCCTCCTGATCCTCGGCTCGCCGGACCCTTACCCGGCCGCGCCGGTGCCGGTGTTCAAGCGCGCCACGTCCCGGCTCCGACGGCCCTTCGATGGATAACGAACGCCCCTTGCCATGTTTTTTAAAACCGCGGCACAATAGTGAGTCTGATTCTTATGAGAAAAGTCGCCATCATAGGGGCAGGCATGACGCCATTCGGCGAGCATTGGGAAGCCGGTTACCGCGACCTGGCGGTCCAGGCGGGGCTGGCCGCGATCAAGGACGCCGGCATACACGGCGACCAGATAGACGCCGGCTTCATAGGCACCATGGCCTCCGGACGCCTGGTCGGGCAGGAGCACATCGGCGGCCTGCTGGCCGACTACATGGGCCTCAACCCGATCCCCATCACCCGCGTGGAAGGCGCGTGCGCGAGCGGCGCCCTCGCCCTGCGCCAGGGGATAATGGCCGTGGCCAGCGGCATGCACGACCTCGTCGTCGTCGGCGGTGTAGAGAAGATGACCGACCTCGGCGTGAACACGGTCAGCGACATACTGGGCGGGGCAGGCGACCAGGAATGGGAGCTGTTCCTCGGCGCGACCTTCCCGGCCATCTACGCCCTCATGGCCAGGAGGCACATGAACGATTACGGCACGACCGAGGAGATGATGGCCGCCGTCGCGGTGAAGAACCACAAGCACGGCGCGAAGAACAAGTACGCACAGTTCCAGAGCGAGATCACGATGGAGACGGTCCTCCGCTCGAAGGCGATCGCAGACCCGCTCAAGGTGTTCGACTGCTCGCCAATAACCGACGGCGCGGCAGGCATCGTGCTCGCCCCGCTCGACACCGCCCATTCGTTCACGAAGAGGCCGATAGAGATCATCTCCAGCGCGCAGGCGAGCGACGCGATAGCGCTCCACTCGCGCGAGTCGCTGACGGGCCTCAAGGCGACCCAGGTGGCGGGAAAGAAAGCGTTCTCGATGGCCAACCTGGCCCCCAAGGACATGGACTTCGCCGAGATCCACGACTGCTTCACCATAGCGGAGATAATGGCGATCGAGGACCTGGGCTTCTTCGAGAAGGGGAAAGGCGGGCCCGCGACCCTGGAAGGGAAGACCGCCCTCGGGGCCGAGATACCGGTCAACACATCCGGCGGCCTCAAGGCGTGCGGCCATCCCGTGGGTGCCACAGGGATAAAGCAGGCCGTCGAGGCCGTCTGGCAGCTCCGCGGCGAGGCCGAGGGGCGCCAGGTGAAGGACGCGCACATCGGGCTCACCCACAACGTGGGCGGGAGCGGCGCGACCGCTGTCGTCCACATCTACAGGAACCTCTGAGGCCAAAAACAAGCTTTTTTAATTTTCGCCACAATCTCCCCAGGGATACCCATGCGCAAGAGACCAGCTGTCCCGGAACCTGATGAGGGCCGCAAGAAAGGATTCGCCGGAAGGGCGCCGCTCGCCGACCTCGACATCCATAAAGACCCCGAATGCACCGGCCGGTTCTCGCTCGCGGCCATCAAGGATGCCGTCCTCGAGAGCGCGCTCGAGGGCGGGCTCACGAAGGAGAAGGCGGCCGACGTCCTCTCCGCCCTGCCCAAGAAAAGCTGAAGCCGCTGCAGGACAAAACAGACGCAGCCGGGCTCTTCAGCCTTGCCCTAAGGCAGCTTGGCCTCAGATGTCCACGAGACGATCGATTCGTGGAAATCACGCCTTCCCCTTCCAGTGGGCTGCCTGTTGTCGAAAATGAACGTGAGCTTATAAGTCCCGGAAGGGAGATCGGTTATCTTCCCTCCTATCTCGAACGAGCAGACGCACGGCGCAGGGACACCCCTGAAGTTCTCGCTTATCGTGATAGAGTTTCCCTTGCGCGAGTATCCGAATCGGACGTTCTCGATCGAGTTGCAGTAAAAAACGCCGATTTCCCTGAACCTCACAACGCCTCCGGAGACCTCCGTGTGCAGCGAGGGATCCGCCTTCTTGCCGTCCGGGCAGGGTAACTGATGCATGGCCGCGGAGAACCTCTCGGCCCTGCGGGAATCCCTTGCCAGGCTGTCGTTCTGCGGCAGGAACGATGCGAGCGCCAAGGAGATGGGGATGATCGCCTTCCTTGCCAAATCGGATAGTCTGTTGTTCCTCTCTGCCCGCATGAACCCTATTATGCCACATAAAGCGTTAAAGGATATACATAGTTTCAGGGAGCCGCCGGACAGAGCCGCAGCTCACGCTGGGGGCATCGGAAAAACGGGATTAGGTTAAAAGTAAAAAATCAGTTCTTCATCTTCGAGCGGACCTTGGCGACCATGACCTCTTTGGCGTTGTTGCCGATCATGCGCACCTGGGGCCTCTTGTCGCTTGCCCTCGTATAGACGACGCCGTGCCATTCGCGGAGGCCGAACTTCTCGTCGAGGAGCCGGACGACCTCGTTCTCGTCGAAGCACTTGCACGAGTAAAGATCGAAGTAGATCTCGTTGGTGCCGTCGGTGTGGGTGAACAGGTGAAGCGAGCAGTGGCTTGTGGTGATCATCTGCACGAAGCTCTGGCCGGGGAAGTCGAGGTCCTCTGCGTCGGCCCAGTTGATGGGGCCGAGGGGCTTCATGTTGATTGCCTTCAGCAACTTATCCACGAAACGCTGGGCCTCGTCCTTTGGCAGTGCCTTAAAATTCGGATCGATCTTCGCGTTCACCGTTATATGTATGTGTTCAAGTTTCGACATTTTGCATCTTGGTAGATTTCTATTCACTATAAATTTAAAAAACTACTCCCGCTTTTTTGCGTTTTTCCGCTCCGAAAGCGCGGAGAGCCCGCGGCCAGCGGTTGCATTTTTTTCGCTGGCTCCGATCTACCGAATTACATATTATGGGGGAATCGTTTTAAAAGCTTATTTGGCCACTTTTTCCAACTCAAGCCCGCGTGCGCTCAATAGCCCAGCCTCTCATCGACCAGGACGACCGTTATGCGGCCGGGGGCCTCCCCGGCGACTATCACGAACTTGTTCATGCCGGATCCCATGCCGTAGGCCCTCTTGGCCCTCGCGTCCTCGAGCGGGAACGCGAACTCCCTCACCCGCCGCAGGGCGTCGTCCAGGGTGGGGGTTATCTTGTTGGCCCCCGCCACGATGACCACGTTCTTCGCCGCGAACGGCAGCGCCCCGACCCTGCTGCCGCTCTGGTCGCAGGCGACCAGCTCGCCGCTTCCGGCTATGGCGTTCACGCTCGAGAGGAAATACTCGGCGCACACCGACCTGCGGCGGAGGTCGTGCCTCTTCGCCAGGTCGCTCTCGGCGGTCACGGACTTGTAGAGGCTCTTCCATCCCTTCTCCCCCCTCTCCAGCTCGTCCATGAACCCTATCTCTATGAGGGTGGTCGATGAGCCGTGCATGACCTCCGCGCCTTGCGGCAGGATGCCCCTCACCTTCGCGAGCGCGTCCTTCCGGTCCTTCGCCATCACGACCCTGAACCCGCGCTTCTCCATCGCGGCCGCGGCAGCCTTCAGCGCAGCCCCGTCCGGGAGCCTGTCCCATCTGCCAGCATCCAATCCCAGCCCCCTCATCAGGCTTTCCGCCGTTATCGCTTCCATGGAACCGATTGCCGGCGCAATCTTTATATTAACTTATAGCCTATTGGATTCACGGGCGTTTTTTGCTGCCGCGAAACCCTTCCGGGTTTTGGGCGGAACCGAGGGCGGAGCATATGGAGCCAGAGGTAATACCAGCTATCCTTGTGAAGAGCCGGGAAGACTTGCTGCGCCGCATCGCCCAGGTCAAGGGGCTGGTCCGCGAGATACAGCTCGACATCATGGACGGCGATTTCGTCCCCAACAGGACCATCGGCCTCCCCGACCTGCGCGACCTCCCCGAGGCGCGCTACGAATTCCACTGGATGGTGAGGGATCCGCAGAAGTGGATCGAGGCCATGCCGGGCCCGCACATGCACCTGGTGCACATCGAGACCGTCGGATCGTTCGAGCGCATCGAGGCGGCGGTCAAGAAGGCCGGGGGCTCGCTCGGCCTCGCCCTGAATCCCGAGACGCCCCTCGAGAAGATACTCCCATACGTCCCTCGCGTGAAGCGCGTCCTGGTCATGACGGTACACCCCGGCTTCTCGGGCCAGAAATACATCCGCGAGATGGAAGGGAAGATAAGGGAGCTGCGTTCGCTCTACCCCGCCCTCGACATCGAGGTGGACGGCGGGGTGAACCTGGACACCGCCGCGCACGCATACTCGAGCGGGGCCAACATCCTGGCCGCAGCCAGCGCCATCTTCTCCCAGGGCGACATAAAGGCGGCGATAGCGGCCCTCAAGGCGCGGGCCATGGGGGTGCCTTCCGCATGATGAAGAGGATCACCAACCTGAGGCAGCTCCGGCTCATGGCCAACACCATCCGCCAGGATGTCATCAGGATGCTCTACGAGGCCAAGAGCGGCCACTCGGCCGGCTCGATCGGCCTCGCCGACATCTACACCGCCCTTTACTTCAACGTCCTCTACCACGACCCGCAGCGCCCCGACTGGCCCGACCGCGACAGGCTCGTCCTGTCCAACGGCCACGTCTGCCCGGTCCTCTACTCCGCGCTTGCCAACGCCGGATATTTCCCGAAGGAGGAGCTGATGACGCTCCGCAAGATGGACTCGCGCCTCCAGGGCCACCCGCACCGCGGCACCCTGCCGGGCATCGAGAACTCCTCAGGCCCCCTTGGGCAGGGCCTCTCGCAAGCCGTGGGGATGGCGATCGTGGCCAAGGCCGACCGCAAGCGCTGGCGGGCCTACGCGCTGCTCTCCGACGGCGAGCACAACGAGGGGCAGACCTGGGAGGCCGCGATGCTCGCGTCCAAATACCGCCTCGGCAACCTCACCGCGATAATTGACCGCAACAACATCCAGATAGACGGCTACACCGAGGAGGTGCTCCCGCTCGAGCCCTTCGCGGAGAAATACCGCGCCTTCGGCTGGAACGTGATCGAGGTCGACGGCCACAACATCAAGAAGATAATAGACGCCTGCCAGGAGAGCAAGGCGGTGTACGAGAAGCCGACCGTCATAATCGCGCACACGATACCCGGAAAGGGCGTGCCCTTCATGGAGAGCCTCTTCGAGTGGCACGGCAAGCCGCCATCGAAGGAGCAGGCCGAGGAAGCCATAGCAGAGCTCGAGAGCATGAAGAAGACGATCATGGAGGAGGATGACTGATGGAGGAAATGAAGCTCATCCCCGACCTTTCCAAGCCGGAGACGGTCAAGCCCAGCCGGGACGGCTTCGGCAAGGCCCTCGTCGAGCTCGGAGAGAAGGACCCCAACGTGTGGGTCCTCTCGGCCGACGTCTCCGAGTCCACGCGCACGCACTGGTTCGCAGAGAAGTTCCCGAAGCGGTTCATCCAGGTCGGCGTGGCGGAGCAGAACCTCGCCGGCGTGGCGGCTGGGATCGCCGCATGCGGCAAGACCTCCTTCATATCGGCCTACGGCGTCTTCTCGCCCGGCCGCAACTGGGACCAGATACGCGTCTCGATATGCTACAACGACGCCAACGTCAAGATACACGCCTCGCACACCGGCCTCACGGTCGGCCCTGACGGCGCCTCGCACCAGGCCCTGGAGGACATAGGCATGGTCCGCCCGCTGCCCAACCTCGTCATCCTGGCCCCGGCCGACATGGAGGAGGCGCGGAAGGCGACGATCGCCATGCACGCGCGCAAGGGCCCCTGCTACATGCGCACGGCGCGCGAGAAGGCGCCTGTCTTCACCACCAAGGACACCCCGTTCGAGATAGGCAAGGCGAACGTCTACCGCGACGGGGCCGACATCGCCATATTCGCACACGGCATCCCGGTATATGAGTCCCTCAAGGCCGCCTCGGAGCTGAAGGCCAAGGGGGTGGACGCCGCCGTCATCGACTGCCACACGATAAAGCCGATAGACGCCGACATGATAGAGCGCTACGCCAGGAAGTGCGGCCTCATCCTGAGCGTCGAGGAGCACCAGGTCGACGGCGGCATGGGCAGCGCGATAGCCGAGGTCGTCTGCGAGAGGAGCCCCTGCCTCCTCAAGCGCCACGGCGTTTACAACCGCTTCTGCGAATCAGGGGACCCGTTCGACCTCCTCCGGAAGTACGGCCTCGACTCGGCCGGCATAGCCAAGACCGCGCTCGAAGCCATGCAGATGAAGAAGAGGTGAGCCGCTGCTCGCGATCTTCCTCTACATCTTCGCAGCCATCGACAAGGGGTTCGGCAGCGAGGGCGCGCGCAGGGCGATGCTGGTCATCTCGCTGTCTGGCGTCCTTCTCCTGTCGCTGCTTCTGGCCGCGTTCCTCCTTCTCCCCCAGCTAAGGGGCTGACCTGCCCATCCCCTTCCGGCTTTCCGGCCATCCCTTCGGGCTCCGGCTTCATCCCAGCCAATTCCTGCATCCCGCAGTGCCTCAGTCCGGGGAACCTCGACAGATATGCGCGCACTTCCTTGTCCCTGGATGCCGCTGCCGAGAGGTCCTTCCTGAACCTCTCCGCCTCCGCCTCGCTCGGCCTCCGTGTCTCCCCGTCGTTCTCGATGCGCTCGATGAGGCCGGTCCTTGCTGCGTGGAAGATGCGGTAGCCGTTGTAGTCCTTGCCGACGCCGGTTGTGGTGGCCTGGGGAGGGCCTTCGACGTATCTCATGCCCCTCAGGTTCCTTCTCGCCATGGTTTTATAGCTGTCCAAACAATCTATATGCCTTTCCCGCGGGGAAAGCTACTAAACTGTTCCCTGGCATCTATCCTCCATGAAATTCTTCCTGGACACAGCCAACGTGGACGAGATAAGGAAGGCGGTAGAGCTGGGCATGTGCGACGGGGTCACCACCAACCCCACCCTCATCATGAAAGCGGGCAAGGGCCACAAGGAGGCGATAGCCGAGATCGCGAAGATAGTGAAGGGGCCGATATCGGTGGAAGGCTCGGCCGACACATACGACGGACTCATGGCCGAGGCCCAGGAATACTCGAAATGGGCCCCCAACGTGGTTTTCAAGGTCCCGATGACGAAAGACGGCCTGAGGGCGGTCAGATCGCTCGCAGAAAAGAAGATCAAGACCAACGTCACGCTCGTCTTCTCGCCATCGCAGGCCCTCCTCGCCGCCAAGGCCGGGGCGACCTACGTCTCGCCGTTCATCGGCCGTCTGGACGACATCTCCCAGGACGGGATGGGCCTCATCCGCGACATCGTCCAGATCTACCGGAACTACGGCTACAAGACCGAGGTGCTCGCCGCCTCCATCCGCCACCCGGTCCATGTCGTCGAGTGCGCCAAGGCCGGCGCCGACGTCGTAACCATGCCGGCCGAAGTCCTGGAGAAGATGTGGAAGCACCCGCTCACCGACGTGGGCTTCGCGACTTTCAAGGAGCACGCCAAGAAGTACAAATGAGCTTCGCCACCGTTTTTTATTACTTACCAACCATAGGAACCCTGGTAATCCTGATGAAAGAGTCCATTCCGTTGACGTGGAGAAGGATCCCCGAGCGCTACCGGATGCTCGGCGTGAGATGCCTCACCTGCAGCACCGCCTATTTCCCGAAGCGCTCGATCTGCCCCAAGTGCAGGCGCAAGGGCAAGCTCGAGGAGGTCCAGTTCGCGGGCAAGGGGAAGGTCTTCTCGTTCACCGAAGTGACCGCTCCGCCGGAAGGCTTCGAGGACCAGGTCCCTTACATCCTGGCCGTCATCGAGCTGGACGAGGGGGCGAAGCTTACCGGGCAGATCGTGGACGCGACCAGGCAGGACGTCAAGATAGGCTCCCGCGTCGAGCAGGTCTTCCGCGTCATACAGAGGGACGACCCGGAAGGCCTCGTCCACTACGGCTTCAAGTTCAGGCTCTCCTGACATGGACCTGACATCGGCCCTTTTCCTCATCTTCCCTTCGGCCGCCCTCGCCGCAGGCGCTTTCCTTTTGCTCCGGGGCATGGCCAGGCTCGGGGAGAGCCCGAGGATGCTCTCGGGCAAGGCCTCCTCGCCGTCTCGGATGAAGGAGCCGCTCCATGGCGAGCGGTGCGCCTATTTCAGGATAGTCCTGGAGAGGTATGCCGGCGGGGCGCATCCATGGAGGCGGCTGTCCTCGATGGAAGGGCGGGCCGAGCTGGCGGTCGGGGATGCGCTCATCGTGCCGGATGCGGCGGATTTCCGCCTGCGCCCGCGGATCAGCGAGGGATTCGTGAGGCGCGAGCCCGGGCTGCTCGAGCAGGCGGGCCTCGGGGAGCCCCTCCGCATGATGAGGGGCGTGGTGATGGCCAACCCCCTCTCGCACGACCAGTACGAGGGGAAATTCCTCGACGACGGGCTCGTCTCCGCTCTCCGTTCGCTCGGGCCGATCGGTAAGAACCTGGGCGAGAACGAGAAGAGGCCACTGCGCGTCACGGAATACGTCCTTCCCGAAGGCGCGGTCGTATCGGTCTGCGGCGGGGCGCAAACGGGCGGGCGCCTGAGGGGCTCGATAGACCGGCGGATCATCATCTCCGATTCCGGGGCGGACGACATCCGATCCGCGCTACGCGAGCGCGCGGCGGCAGCCATCGCGGCAGGAGCCTTCCTCATCGTCCTCTCAGGGCTGCTCTACTACCTGATCGCCGCATCAGCATGATTTTTATCGGATTCCCGCCAATGTCATATGCATGTCGTGGCTTTCGTATGTCCCCTCGGCGGTGCTGGCAGTCTGCGGCGCGGGCTTCCTCGCCTGGAGCGCATACGCATACCGGTCGGTTAGAGTGATCAGGGAGACCCCGACCTCCAGGGCCGGCTCAGCTGCCGCGGGCCTGGTCGAGCTCTACGGCACTGCGTCAGGGGGCGGCAAGGTGGAAAGCCAGCTGTCCGGCGCCGAATGCGTCCTCTCGAGGCTCGTCCTGGAGAAATACAGCTCGTTCACGGACACGTACACGCCCATCCTCATCGACCAGCGCTGCGCGTCCTTCCGCATAGGCGACGGCTCCGGCAGGCTGCTCGTAGAGACGAAGGGGGCGGACTTCAGGCTCGGCTCCCTCTCAGATGCCGGCTGGGCGTTCCTGCTGCCTGACGGGCACGCGGCCCGGACCAGGGCCGAGGCGAGCGCGGCCATGAGCGTGCAGGACACGTTCTCGCTCGGCCCGATACAATCATACATCCTCGGCCCGCCCGCAGGCTCCAGGGAAGCCGCGATGGCGCAGACGGTCGCGGTCAGGTCGCTCCCGGAAAGCAGGGACGAGCCGACCGAGGCTGGCGTCCGTGCCGAAAGGCTGAACGCCTTCCTCGACAGCAATCCCTCGGCCCTCGCCGGCCTCCGCGCCCTGGGCCCAGGTTTCATCCGGGTCAGCGAGCAGGTCATCAGGGACGGCGCGAAGCTCTATGTGCTGGGGACGGCTTCGGTCAGGGAGGGGCCGGGCAGGGCTGACGGGCCCGACAACCTGCTCATAAGCGGCGGCCCTGCAGGCGCGCTCGTCATCTCCGACCAGTCGGAGAAGGATCTCCTCTCATCGAGGGAGAGGCGGGTGCTGTCCCTCCTCGTCCTCGGGACCCTGTGCCTCGCGATGGCGCTATTCCTGACGCTCTGAGCTTCTCGCGCCCCTTAGCCACTCGGAATTCCGCGAAAGCCTCTGCTTCAGCGCTTCCTCTAGCCGGAGCCACCGGAATCCGGAGAACTCCGCCGAAGGCTTGGCGAACCTCTCCCTCGCCGTCACCTTGAAAGCCATCGCCGGGACGAAGGCGCGTCTCTTGCGCGAGCCGGCGTTGTGCCTGCCTTCCAGCACGACCTCGTGGACCTGCCCGTCTATGCCGGTCTGCCTCCTGAATTCGGCCCCTATCTCGGCGAAGGGGCTCCTGCCGGACAGCACGAGGACGCATGGCATCTCGGCCCTCTCGATGCCGGCGGCGTCCTTCCTCAGGAGGAAGAGCACCCTGCCGCCATCCTCCAGCATCCCGGCCGCGAGCGCCTTGGGGAGGCGGGCGCCGGTGTTCATCCGTTTCCTCATCGCTACCCAATCCCCGCTAACCGTTTTATTAGCTTCCCGGAATGGAAATTTTCCAGCTCCCAGCCCTTCCGGCCCGCCGCCGCCGGTAATTTTTCCAGCCCGTCCCGGCCTCGCTTTTTATAAGCCCCTCGCCCAACCACCCCATGGTCTCGGTCGCCAAGGCATTCGAGGCGCGCATCCCGGAAGTCAGGAAGGGGAGCTATTTCCGCTCATGCGCCGCCGTCCTCACCGACACGCTCGCGAACCAGATATACGGCACCGGCAGCCCGTCCCTCGCGTCGGCGGCCGATATCGCGCGGAAAGAGCACCCGAAGGCCTCGCTGGCGGTCGAGCAATCGGCCAAGTACGCGTTCTGGATCGGCGCGGCCTTCCTCGGCTCGCAGATAAGCCGGCACACGGGCCCCGCCTTCGGCTACACCGCCGCGTACGCGCACCCTTTCGTCGTGGGAGCTGCGGTCAGGGCCGTCCGGTCGGACCTGCCGAAAATGGAGGCCCGCAAGCCTGGGCTCATTGCCTTCCTGGCTTCATTCGGGGCCGTAGAGCTCCTCTCCACGCCAATCTTCATCGCTGCTTTCGAAAGGCTCTCGCGCATCGCCGGACGCCTCGACCCTCTCACGGCAGGCGCCTCAGAGGCAGCGGCAAACGTCCTCTCATTCGCCCTGGAGTACGCAGGGTTCCGCCTCATCTGGAAGAAGCTGGTGCTGAGGGACATGGAAGGGGGGAGCATCAGGGACGAGCTGCGTGGCTTCCTGGCTGAATTCAACCCGCTGAAGCTCTTCCGCTCCCGCCCGCCGTACGGCGCGCCGTCCACCTCCGGCGAATCGGCCGGCCGGATGTGGGGGATCGTCAGCTCCCTCTGGCTCTGGGTCCAGATCGCCGGCATAGCCACCGCCGCCGCTGTCGCCAGCCTCCATCAGGCGTCTGCCGACAATCTCATAGACCTCTTCTACCAGAAGAGCGCCCTCTGGGGCAAGAAGTTCCTGGAGGTCTTCGCGCTGGCCAGGCTCTGCGTGCTTGCGGAAGAGAGGCTGAAGGACGGACGGAAAGAGAAGGACCCGCCCTCCCAAGATGAACGATGATGGCCGGTTCGACACGCTCCCTTCATCTTAGAAGCTGATCATCTCGCCGGCGAGCCACCGCGCGTGCTTGCCGAGCGGCCTGGATTTGGCCTCTTCGATGCTGAGCCAGAGATATCCGCTATAACCGCTGGCGGGGTATGGCTCCTCCATCGGCTTCCGGCCGGCGACCATCGCGAAGACCAGGACAGGCACGATGTCGGGAAGCCCCTCCTCCCCTATGTCCTCCTTGCCTTCGTATATGATGCGCTCCGCATGGACCTTCACGCTGGTCTGCTTGCGGAACGCCTCGCCCAGCGCCCCGACCGGGTCGGCCGCTATCGTGCCGTAGATCCAGGGAAGCTCTATGCGCTCCACTCCGTCCTCGTCCCTTTTTAGCAGGAAGAGCGCCTTCCCGTCCTTCTCGAGCAGCCCGCAGACCAGGGCTCGGGGCGCCTTGTAGTGCTTCATCGTGGGCCTCTACTGCAGCGGTTTCATGTCCTTCAGCAGGGGAGTGCAGCCTTTCCACCTGCTTATCTCGTTCTGCATGAGCGCGTCCATGTCAGCGCCGCTGATCTCGGTCATGTTCGAATAGGCATAATGGTAGCTCACGCCGCTGTCGGTGAACGAGAAATCCTTCGCGAGGTAGTGGCCGCCGAAGAGGGAGAGGGTGTTGTTGGCCAGCGCCCCCCATGCGTCCCCGGTCTCGAAGGTGCCGTCGCCTTCAGGCCTGAGGCCGCCGATGAGGGCGTTCCCCTGCTGCCTCTCGGCCTCCGTGAGATTGGCCGTCTGCAGCGTGTCATTGGTGATGTCGACGAAGAGGAGCAGCTGGAGCTCCTGCGAGGTGTCTGGGATGTGATAGAAATCATCGTCGTGTCCCGCTATGAAGCATTTCCCGCTCATGTTCGTGATGCGGTAGAACGTCCCGTTGAGGTAGAGCGAGTTTATCGACCGGTCGGCGGAATAGTCTATGTACCTTTTGCCGTCGAAATCGACCGCGAGGAAATATCCGACGCTGGTGTTGAGCTTGATCGAAGGGGCGCTGGTCGATACGAGCACGTCCGCCGTCACCGCCTTGCCCCCGGTGCCAGCATTCTGCGCTTGCTCCGCAGGCGCCTGGGGCGGCGGGGAGGGCTGCGCGCCCTGGTTGGCTGACGGAGGAGCCTGGGCGGCATTCTGCGCCTGCGTCGCGTTCTGCTGGGGCGGCTGGGAGGCGCATCCTGAGAGGAATACCAGGCCGAAGAAGAGGATCGCCAAGACCGTCTTTGGAAGCTCGTCGGTGCGTGACATAATCTTCATACTGGGATATCTTTTATATCACTATCTGGGTTTCACTCGTGCGTCCGCTCCCACATGGACCTGGCGAGCTTTCCCGTCCGCATGAAAGCGTCGACCTGGCCCTCCGCCCGCTCCCTGGCCGCGCGGTGCTCCTTGAGGAATGCGTTCACCTTGTCGATGAGGATCATCTTCATCTCGCCGGTGAGGAGCTTGCCCGCGCGGTAGTCGTCGTGTATCTGCTTCAGCTTCCGGTCGTCGGGCTCGAATAGTATGGAGAGCCATTGGTAGGGCACGTCCACTTCCGTGTCGCCGCCCAGCCTGCGGTGCTCCTCTATCGTGGCCCTTCCGCCTGAGAACGCGTACTTGTTCACCTTGTTCCTCACGGTCTTCTCGTCGTCGGTGAGCAGTATCGCCGTCTCGGCCCCCGCGCTCGAGCTCATCTTCCCTCCGGTCCCCTGGAGCGGTGGCAGGAACTTGCAGTGTATCGCCGCTGTCTTCTGGTAGCCCAGGCCTTCCGCTATGTCCCTCTGGATGCGCCAGTACGGGTCCTGGTCTATCGCGCAGGGAATGAGGCACCTCTTCTGCTCGAAGAAAGTGGGCACGACCTGGTAGGCGGGGTAGAACTGCATGCCGATGTTGGTCGAGTCGTCGAAGCCGAACACCGCCTTGGCGGTCGAGCCGGTTATCTTGCGCGCGGTCCGCATGAGGAGCGGATAGACGTTGCGGACGTATTCGCTGTCCTTGAAGATGAACGTGCGGTCCGGGTCGAAGCCCAGGGCCGCGATGTCAAGTATGTTGTCCCTCGCATTGGCCTGCACGTCCTTCCACCCGTACTCGCGCCTGAAGAGGAACTTCTCGTCGTCGGTGATCTCTATGTACAGGTTCACGTCGAACGTCTTCTGCAGCCATCTGGTGAATATGAGGGGCACGAGGTGGCCTATGTGCATCCCCCTGCTCGGCCCGCGGCCCGTGTAGAGGAAGAACCCCTTCCCCTTCTCTTGGTCTTCCAGGACGCGGTCGAGGTCGCGGTGGGAGAAGAAGAAATCCCTCCGGAGCATGTGGTGCGGCTCGTCGCCTCCGCAGGCACGGAGCAGCCTCTGGCGCAGGGGCGCGTCTATCGCGCTGGTCCCGAACCTCTTGATGAGCTTGTCGTAGTCGACAGCCCCCGAGACCTCCCAGGGCGTGACCGTGAATTCCTCCATGGGCTTAGTTAGCCCATCAAGTGATTAAAGCTTATGGCACGAGGAGGCCTGCGACGAAGGATAGCGCGTTGCAGAGGAAGCTCGCCCGCGCCGCATCCGCCCATCCGATCTTCGGGAAAGCGAGGCGGTAGACCGCCGCCTCGGCCAGGAACGCGAACGCTTCAGCGAGGGCGGTGTACGCTCCCCACCCAAGGACCGGGCCGAGGAGCGGGAAAGCGAGCCACACGAGCGGGAGGGTTGCGGTATTGGCAATAATCGAGTTGCGCGCTATGATGGCGGGCGCGTACCGCCCGCGCAGTGAAAAGAGAAGGGCCGCAGTCTCGATCAGGATGGTGAGCGCGTAGGCGAGCGGCAGGTCCACCTACGGCCTCCTCATGAAGAGCGCTCCCACGCCGATCCCGGCCAGGATGAAGGCCGAGCCGCAGCAGCCCGAGGGCAGGCTGGTGCCTATCTTGCTGCTTATGGCGCCGCTCTTCGAATCCACAGTCAGCTCGTACTTCGTGTAGTTGCCGGAGAAATTGAAATCCTCGCTCCTGCCCGAGCCTCCGGAGTATTCATAGGTGAAGAACCCCCCGGGAAAATTGAAGCATGGGTTGAACTTGTAGAACCAGCCGCCGGAGTTGGTGCAGTTGCCGCCGCTGCAGGCCAGCTTCATCGCCCTCTGGCTGACCGCTCCGGTGTCCTCGGTCAAGTCTCCCATGCAATGGTAGGTTATCTCGCTGACCGACGTGTCGGGCTGGCCGTTGTCGACCATGTGGACCATGACTGTCGGAGGGGCCGGCGAAGGCCCCACATCCGCGAACGCCGAAGGCGCTATCAGAGCGAGCGCTCCGAGCGCCATGAGTATATGCACCGCTTTCATGCAACCCTTTTTCCAGGGGGTGTTTTTTAGCCTGATGGAGCATTTAAATAGTTATAATACGTATATAATAATGTAACACGAAAAACTGGAAGGGAGAGCCTATGGCAAGCATCTACAGGACCGCGCACGAGGAAGAAAAAAGAGGGCCGCTCTCATTCAAGGAGAAGGCATCGGCCGCCCTGAGGGGGCTTGGGTCCTTCGAGCCGCTGCTTTCCATAGCGAGCAGGGGACTGGCCGAGGACCTCCCGCGCTCGGAGCGCCTCAAGGCCGTGGCCAAGCTGGCCAAGTCATGCTCGACGGACCGCATCCACACGCACCTGGAGATCGAAAAGGACCCCCTGGTGAAAGAGGCCCTGGCCTACGCTTTCGTCGAGGCCTATCACCGCAGGATGGGCGAGCTCGACATGGCCCTCTGCAACCGCTACTCGGCGATCGGCGCCCAGTCCGCGGTCGAGGACCGGGAGCGCTACTCGATGAGAGCGCGCTCGCAGGCCTCTTCCATCATGGACGACCCCCTCCTGACCGGAGGTGCCCGCTCCGCCCTCGAGTCGGTGGCGCTCGGCCGCGC
Source organism: Candidatus Micrarchaeia archaeon (assembly GCA_033853355.1). Classification (GTDB taxonomy): domain Archaea; phylum Micrarchaeota; class Micrarchaeia; order Anstonellales; family Bilamarchaeaceae; genus Bilamarchaeum. The sequence continues at coordinate 24,009 of JAWOLP010000016.1, forward strand.
TCAAGTGTAATGGGATATGTCCCTTCTCCAGAGGATTATCGCCGCCAGGACCGCCGCCAGGATGACGAAGTATGTCGCCAGGGCGCCGATGTCCAGCGTGGGGTTGCCGTTCGTTATCAGGACTATCTTGAATATGCTCGTCACGTGAGCCAGGGGCAGGAGCTGCTGCAGCACCTGCGTGTAGATCGGCAGGAGGTCCGGCGAGAAGATTATGTTGCCCAGGAAGAGCATCGGTATCGCGATGAGGAGGCAGCTCTGGATCGCGGCCGACTCGCTCCGTGAGGCGAAGCCGATCAGGATCCCGATGGATGAGAGGACCAGGGCCGAGATCGCCGTGCCCCAGAACAGCATCGTTATGTTGGCGGGCGCGCTCACGCCGAACAGCCCCATCGCGACCAGGATTATCACCGCCACCTGGAGGAACGACATCAGCACGAGGGAAATGACCTTGCCTATCACGAGGTTGGCCAGGCCGCGCGGAGCCAGCAGGGCGCGCACGATGGTGTTCCTGGTCTTCTCGCGCACGAAGCTGATCGAGGCCAGCAGGAAGCAGGAGAGGAGGAGCGAGACCGAGATTATCTGCGGCATGATGAAGTCCACGAAGCTGTTCCTCTGGTACTGGCTCTGCACGTCGACCGAGAGAGGCGAGGCTATTATGTTCGGGTCGCGCCCGGTCTGCTCGGCCACGGTCTGGTGCAGCGAGCCGATGAGGGCGTCGACGGTGTCGGTCTGCTGCAGGACGGAGTCGAGGGTGGAGTTTATCTGGGCGCTGCTCGTGCGTATCTGCCCCAGCAGCGCGCGGAGCTGCTGCACCTGCCCGTCGGCCGCGGCGAACGAGGCGTTGAGGCCGTCCAGCCGGTTGGACATCGAGTCCAGCACGGCAGAGAGCTGGGCGGTCTGGTTGAGGCCTGCCTTGGCAGAGTCAACCTGCGCCGAGTAGTTGGCCAGCTCGGCCCCGAAGGAATCGAGGGTCTGGTTCAGGCTCTCGAGGTCGGCCATCTCAGACTGAGCGTTGGTAAGCTGCTCCTCCGTGCTGTTCTGGAGGGACTGCAGGCTGGCTATGTTTATGCCGAGGGCCGCCTTCGTGGTGTTGTCGGTGGTCTGGGACTGTATCAGCTGCAGGGCCGCGATCGACGCCGTCAGTGTCTGGTTGGTCTGGTTCAGGCTTTGCACCTGCGAGGCGAGCTTGTCATGGGTGCTCTGGACCGTCGATTTCGCGTCCCCCAGCGCCACGGTCGCGTTCTGTATGAAGAGCGAGGTATTGTCGAGGAAAGCCTGGTCCGAAGCCGAGGCATTGCCGAGGGCCGCTTTCTGCTGCCCTATCACGTCCTTGAGCCCGCTTATGCTCGAGCTGGCGTTGTCGAGCGAGCCCTGCAATGAATCGATGCTGATGTTGTCCATCCCCTCCATGGTGAGGCTGAGGTTGTCCTTCGTCTGCTGCATCGCCATCCTGGTCGATGCGATCCCGCCGGAGAGGTTCGTGGCCGATTCGTTGAGCGCCTCCAGCTCCTTCCAGGCGCCGGATACGTAGCTGCGCGTGATGTTAGCCGAGGACGCCTCGATGACGGACGACATGGCGGCCAGCATCGACTGCTCGAGCGCCAGGTCCGAGTTGTCGACGATTATCTTGATGCTCGAGCCGTTGCCCTGGAGCAGCCCCTCGTCGAAGCCGGGCGGCACCACTATCACCGCCCTCAGCTCGCCGTTCCTGAATGCGGTCATGGCCTCGTCCTCGCTCCCGTAGCTCCTGAGGTTGAAAGCCTTCGACTGGTTGAGGTCCGAGAAAAGGGTGTTGGAGAAGCTCGAGTTCGTCGCTCCGGCCAGGCCGACCGGGAGCCCGTTTATCTCCATCGAGCGGAAGGAGCTTCCCATGAAGAGCATGACGAAGATCGGGAATACCAGCAGGACGGCGAGCATCGTCCGGTCGTGGGCGATCTCCTGCATCTCCTTCAGCACTGCCGACGCTATGCCCATCATGCGCGCGCCTCCGGCTTCGCCAGGTAGGCGAAGATGTCCTCCATCTGCTTGAGCTTGTACCGGTTCTTCAGCTCGGCCGGCGTGCCGCTGGCCACTATCCGGCCGCCGAACATTATGGCGACACGGTCGCAGAGGTGCTCGATCTCGTCCATGTAGTGCGACGTGATTATTATGGTCTTGTTCATCTCGTGCAGCCCTTTGATGACGGCCCATATCTCCCTGCGCACCACCGGGTCGAGGCCGACCGTGGGCTCGTCGAGGAAGACTATCTTCGGGTCATGGATGAGCGAGCAGGCGATGTTCAGCCTCCTCTTCATGCCGCCGGAGAGCTTCGAGGCCAGCACGCCCCTCTTCTCCGTCAGCCTCATCTGCGTGAGGAGCTTCTTCGCGCGCTCCCTGCCCTCGCCGGCGGGGATCCCGAACTGGGATGCGAAGAACTCGAGGTTCTCCTGCACGGTGAGCGTCTCGTAGAACGAGTTCTCCTGGGTCACGAACCCTATCTCCGGCCTGGCTTTCAGGGTCTCCTTGACGTTCTTCCCAAGGATCACGATGGTGCCGGACGAGGGCGGCAGCAGGCCGCTGAGCATGTTGAAGGTGGTCGTCTTCCCGGAGCCGTTGGAGCCGAGCAGGCCGAAGCACTCGCCCTCCTGGACGCTGAAGGATATCCGATCCACGATGATCCTCTCCTTGATCACCTTGGCCAGCTCCGTGACCTCGACTGCCGCTGCCATGAAACCATCACTCAACCTTTGTTTTAAAACGTGACCCCATTTCAGGCGGCACTGCCTTCCTGGCACTAGGGGCGGGCTAGGCCGTGAGCCGATGCATCGCCGATTGTCGTAATCAGTGATTTAAACCTTTCCACAGCTATTATACACCAAGGCTGGTGGGAACCTGCACATCGATTTCAGATACGCTGAAGACAGCATAAAGAAAGGGTCCAAGACGTTCTACTTCGCCTCGCGCTTCATGAGCCGCGAGCGGCGCAACGCCTTCTACGCCATATACGCCTTCTGCAGGCACACGGACAACCTCATCGACGACAACGAGGGCAACCCCAAGCTCCAGCGGATGCTGATCCGCGACTGGAAGAAGAGGCTACTCGAAGCCCACAGGCACGGCTTCTCCTCGGACCCTATCCTCAACCCCTTCGTCTTCATCATGAAGAAGCACTCGATACCCCTCCGCTACCCCCTCGACCTGATAAAGGGGGTGAGCATGGACATCAGCAAGAAGGAATACGGGAGCTTCGCCGAGCTGCGCACCTACTGCTACCGCGTGGCCTCGGTCGTCGGCCTCATGCTCATGTACGTCATGGGGATCGAGGACGTGAGGCGGGCCGAGAAGTATGCGACCAAGCTCGGCATCGCGATGCAGCTCACCAACATCCTCCGGGATGTCGGCGAGGACGCCCGCATGGGCCGCGTCTACTTCCCCAAGGACGAGCTGGCCAGCTTCGGCCTCTCCACCGGCGAGGTGCTGTCTTTCCACAAGACCGAGCGCATGATACGATTCCTCAAGTTCCAGGTCGCCCGGGCGCGGAGATACTACGAGGAGGCCGCCCGCGGGCTGGCCATGATCCACAAGGAGGTCCGCCTGGTCATCGCCCTCGCCTACACGCTCTACAGCGAGATCCTCAGCGTGATAGAGGAGAACGAGTACGAGGTGTTCGGCAAGCGGGCGTACGTGAACACGTTCAGGAAAGTCATGCTCTACCTGCGTCTCATCCTCCTGGGCTATCCCGAGGGCCACCCATCGCTTTCCCCCTCGTGAGCGGGGCCCGCTCGTTTTATAAAGTTGTGTAGTTATATGTTCTATAATGGTTTCTAAGCCGCCGCTGCCGTCGCTGGTGCCGCATTCCCCGACAGCCGGGCTGGTCAAAAGCCTGGACTGCGTCGAGGTGCTGGCGGTGCGGAAGAGCGGATTCGACGAGTTCATCCGCGCCAAGGTGAGGGTCAAAGACGGGGATTTCGCCGGGCGCGAGTTCATAACGGCCCAGCCCAAGACAGAAGAGGCGTATTCCGCATCAGATTTCTCGCCAGAAGAGATACGGAGGATGAGAGAGCTGGACGAGGAAAGGGACCGTTCGCTCAGCCCTCTCGCGGCCGTCATAGCCGAAGTGGAGTCCGGCCGTGTCCATCCGGTGGAGCGCATCCAGCTCGTCGAGCCTGAGCCTTACAACAGGTTCAAGCCTTTCATCGGGAGACGGCCACGATAGCCCTGGTATTCGTCGGATGACGTTGGTAATAGCGTCAATCGCATATATTTAAATTCCATTCCCAACCCTTGATTGCCATGAAAATTGTCCTGAAGCTAGGCAGCTCGCTGCTCGACGGCGGGGCCGGCATCAACAACATCCTTCTCGACGAGCTCTCGAGCCAGATCCTGCGCATGCAGGAGCACGATTTCGCCATAGTCACCTCGGGCGCAATATCAACCGGCATGAAGAAGATGGGATACCGGGAGAAGCCCAAGGACGTGGCGCTCCTCCAGGCCCTGGCCGCGGTCGGCCAGAGCGACCTGATGAACGCCTACGAGAACGCGTTCGAGGACCGCAAGACGCTGGCGCAGGTGCTGCTCACGAACCAGGACTTCTCGAACCAGATGCGCTACCTGAACATACGCAACACCCTCAACACCCTCTTCTCGAACAAGATAATCCCGGTGATCAACGAGAACGACACCGTGACGGTCATGGACATAAAGAAGGCCGCCTTCGGCGACAACGACACCCTGGCTGCGCACGTGGCGGCTGCGGTGGACGCCGACCTCCTCGTCATATTCACCAACGTGGACGGCCTCCATGACCGGAACCCCAAGGAGAAGGGCGCGAAGCTCATCCGCTCCGTGGACGCGGTTACCGACGATCTCCTGGCCATGTGCAGCGGGGTGAGCGAGTCCGGCCGCGGCGGGATGCTCTCCAAGCTGCGCGCGGCGAAGATCGCCACCGAGGCCTCGGTGAGGGTCGTGGTGGCGAACGGGGGCGCGAAGGAGGCGCTGCGGGAGGCCATCGCCGGCCGCATCGGCACCACCTTCAGCCCGGTGGCCGACTCCACGCTGAACGAGAGGAAGCACTGGATAGCCTTCGCCTCGGACCCCAAGGGCAGGATAATAGTGAACGAGAGGGCGATGCAGTGCGCCATAGGCAAGAACTGCGGCATCCTCCCGGCCGACGTGCTGGAGGTCCAAGGCAACTTCGACAAGGGCGATGTGGTGGAGATCGCCTGCAGGGAAGGGAAAGTGCTCTGCAAGGGCGTGTCGCAGTATTTCTCGCACGAGGTGCAGAAGATCAAGGGCAAGGGGCTGGAAGAGATATTCGGCGAGCTGGGGTTCGCGTATGCTGAAGTCGTCAGCAGCTCGGACATGGCCGTGGCAGGGTGAGCGGGATGGAAGTCGACAGCTACGTTTCAGGGTTGATGGAGAAGGGCCGGATCGCATCGGCGAGGCTGGCCATGATGAGCGCGCAGGACAAGAACAAAATCCTGCTTGCCATCTCGGATGCGATCGAGAGGGAATCGTCAGCCATCGTCGAGGCGAACGCCATCGACGTCGAAGACGCGAAAGCCCCCAAACCCGGATCGAGATCAAGGAAAATGACCCCGAGCGAGATCGACCGCCTCCTCCTCACGCCCGAGCGCATAAAGGCCATCGCGTCCGACGTCCGGACGGTGGGGTCGTTGCGCGATCCCGTGGGGGAGGAGGAGGGCTGGACGACGCCCAACGGCCTTTCGATACGCCGGGTCAGGGTGCCCTTCGGGGTCATCGGAGCCATCTACGAGAACCGCCCCAACGTGACCGTGGACATAGCCTCGCTCTGCATAAAAAGCGGCAACTCATGCCTGCTCCGCGGGAGCGCGAGCGCGATAAACTCGAACCGGGCGCTCGCGGAAGCGATGCGGCCCGCGCTCGAGGCGGCGGGCGTCGGAGGGGCCGTCTCGTTCGTGGATACGCCCGACCGCGCTGCCGTGGACGCGATGATGAAGGCCCGCGGGAAGCTGGACCTGCTCATCCCCAGGGGAGGGCCGGAGCTGATCCGCCACACGGTCGAGAACTCCAGGGTGCCGGTGATAGAGACCGGGACAGGCAACTGCCACGTGTATGTGGACGAGAGCGCGGACCTCGATATGGCCGAGCGCATCGTCCTCAACGCCAAGTGCCAGCGCCCCTCCGTCTGCAACGCCGAGGAGAAGCTGCTGGTGCACCAAAAAATCGCGAGATCCTTCATCCCGAAAATCGCGCGTTCGCTGAGAGAGAAGGGCGTGGAGATACGCGCATGCCCGGAGACGCTCAGGATCATCCCGGATGCCAAGCCCGCCACAGAGGAGGACTGGCCGAGGGAATACCTGGACCTCATAATCGCGATAAAGGTGGTCGGCTCGGTGGACGAGGCGGTCGCCCACATAAACAGGTACAACAGCAAGCACACGGAGGCGATAATCACGAAATCGGTCGAGAGCGCGGACCGCTTCACGAAGACCGTCGATGCGGCTGCCGTGATGGTGAACGCCTCCACTCGCTTCACCGACGGCGGCCAGTTCGGGTTCGGGGCCGAGGTCGGAATCTCCACCCAGAAGCTCCATGCCAGGGGGCCTATGGGCCTCCGCGAGCTGACGACCTACAAGTACATAGTCCAGGGAGACGGGCAGACCAGGGGCTAGGCCCCATTTTCCCAGGCCGCGAGCAGCTCGCTGGCCGCCGCGCTCTGCGCCCCGTCCTTCCCGCAGGCCAGCTTCCTCAGCTCATTTTCCGTGGCGTCGAGTGCCGCCTTCCGCTCCGCCTCTCTGGGGAACCTCTCTTCCATCGCTTTCCGAAAACCGGCCAGCAGCTCGCCTGCGCCCTTCATGCGGGTCTCCATGCTCAGCGTCAGGTCGTAAGCGTACAGCGTGCCGAGCGCGGCGGTGATGGGAGCCTTGCCTTCCAGTATGTCCGGCAGCTCCCTCTTCGCCTCCTGGGCCATTTCCGCCCCTCCCCGTCCGACACGCCTCATCTCCATCCCCTGTGTATTATTATGATATATGATGCGCAACAATGTATTTTATCCTTGCTCCCGAATAAGGTTCCGGTGTTTCAATGAGGATAGCTATCGTCGGCATAGGCCGCCTCGGGAGCGTTTTCGCCAAAGTGCTTTCGCAGAAGCACGAGATGATACTGGTTGACCGCGATTTCGAGAACGCCAAGAACGTCGCAGCCGACCTCGGCGCCACCGCGGTCAAGGATCTCGCTCTAGCCACCGAGGCCGAGATGGTCATAATCGCAGTCAAGCCGGCCCACGTCGAGGAGGTCGCGAAGCAGATAAAGGAGGCCCCGCTCATAATCTCCTGCGCGGCCGGCGTCCCCATCCGGAAGTTCGAGTCCTGGGGCGTGGGCAACGTCATACGCGTGATGCCCAACATCTGCGCCGAGGTCCAGGAAGCCGTGATAGCCTATTCAATGCACCCGGAGGTCGAGCGGAAGGAGAAGGTGTTCCTCACCGCGTTCTCCTCCCTGGGGCTCTGCATAAAGACCGACGAGTCCCACCTTGACCCGATCACCGCCGCATCCGGCTCCGGCCCCGCGTTCATGGCGTTCTTCGCCGAGGCGATGATCGAGGAGGCGGTCAGGAACGGCCTCGCCCGGGAGACCGCCGAGAAATGCGTGGCCCAGACCATGGTCGGGACCGGGAAGCTGATGCTCAGCGGCTGGACCACCAAAAAGATCAGGGAGACCGTCGCGAGCCCCGGAGGCACGACCGAGGCCGGCCTCAAGATGCTCGAGAGCAAGGGGACCAGCGAGGCGATAAACGAGGCTATCCGTTTCGCGGCTGACAAGGCCCGCGAGCTCGGCAAGTGATCAGGGCGCAGGGACCATGTTGGGCGGCTCGCCTATCCTGGTCGCGTTCACTATCCAGCACTCGCTGGGCTTCTCCCAGGCCCATGCGAAGCGGGTGCACTGGTAGCTCATGATGTACTGGCCGGGGAGGTATGTCTTCCCGGCGGGGTCGAATATCTCGCAGTCCGAGTAGGGGGTGTCCCTCCAGCACACGCTGTCCAGTCCCCAGATCCCGCTCTTCTCCTGGTAGGAGATGTAGCCGACGGCGGTGCCGCTGGCAGGGGCTATGTCGAAATGCGCGACCATGTCGCCGAATATGCTGACGATTATGCAGCCGAAGAAGATGATGAAGAAGGCCGCTACGATCGTCCCGCCGGAACGGTCCATCCTCTCGCCGAAAGTGGGCATGTTATGCTCTCGCCCTCACACTTTAAGTCGCTTTCACTCCCGCAACCTGAACTTCAGTATCGCGGCTATCTTCCCGAAGCCCTTGAGCTTCGCCCCTGCGTCTCCCTCGGATGAGAAGACCACTATCTCGGCCTTGTTCCGGTCGGCGGTGTCCACTACCTCAGAGGCCTCCCTGTCCGTGCGCAGGTACTCGTCGAGGACCAGGAGCTTCTTGACCGCGAACGCCTCGACCGCCTTCCTCACCTCGGCGATCCCGTACACGGCCTTCCCAGTCTCCTTGTAGACGTCGGCGAGCAGCTCTTCCATGAGCTTCATCTCGTTGCCAGACCTCTCCTCCCCGATGACCTTCTCTATCGTGCCCTTGTGGAAAAGCTCGTTCACGCCGCTGCGCTCGGCGTAGCTGACCGAGTCGAACGTTATCCGCTTGAGCAGCTCCGGCTTCCTCCGCTCTATGAACGCCTTGAGGTTTTCCTTGGTGAAGCCGGGGCCGGCCACCACGAACCGCTCGGGGAACCGCTCGATCTCGGCCATTATCTTCCCGAAATACTCGGACTGCGCCTTCTCGTAGTCGTCCCCTTTCTTGCTTCCCGAGCTGTAGAATTCGGCCCCGTAATCCACCCCGAAGGCCCGCAGTATCGCCGTGAGCGCCTTCTCTTCGTCGAGGACGATTATCCTTATCCTGGCCTTCTTGGTGTCCTTCTCGGCCTGCTTCAGCCTCTCCAGCTCATGGTTCTTCCATTCCTTTGTTATCTTGAGCCGGTCGCCCTCGGCCACGTCTATCGTGTGGTACTTGCCGAGCTGGACGTACTCCTCCGGCTCGCCCCAGACTATCGGCCCGAGTATGCGGAGGCGGTTCGCGTTCTTGGCGAACTCGACCCTCTCAGCCTTCACCCTTATGGTGACGGATTTCTTCTCCTCCTTCGTCCCCACCTTGTATGTCCTCAGGCTGTGGGCCTCGACCAAATCACCCGGCATTATCAGCTTGTCCAAATGCCACATGTCGTCGAGCGTATCGACCTGGAGCTTCATCTCCCCTGTCTTCCTTTCGAAGTGGACTATCCTCATCGGAAGAGGGCTTACCAGCCAATTTTATTTAATCGATAGGGAGCTGGGAGCGGCTCTCGGATGCGAGCGAAGCGCGAGCGTACTGGCAAACAAACTTTCCGGTCAGCCATCCTTTTATATACTCTTTCCTGCACAAATAATAACATGTCCTCCTCCCAAAGGACCTTTCACGCCCAGGGTAATCCAACCCCGAAGGAGCCTCCACGAGCGGAGCTGGCGAAGGCGTTCGAGCTTTCGGCCGGGCTTGAGCTGCAGGGCAGGTTCAGGGTCGGCGGGAAGGTGTCCGGCGGCGGCATGAGCGATGTCTATTCCGGCCTCGATCTCGAGACCGGCAGGAAGGTCGCCCTGAAGCTCGCCGCCCCGCTCAACGTCCCCCTGGACCAGGCGAACCGGTTCATCGAGAGGGAGCGGCTCGCCCTCGAGCGGACCAGGCACGACAACATCGTCTCGCTCTTCGGCGGAGGGAGGGTCGAGGACAGGAACTATCTCGTCCTTGAATTCATAGAAGGCGACAGCCTTGAGATGAGGATCAAGACGCGGCCTTTCCAGTGGCCGGAGGCGAGCCTGATCCTCTGCGGCCTCTGCGATGCTCTCGCCGCGGCCCACCTCAGCGGAGTCATACACGGCGACCTGACGACGAACAACGTCTCGCTCTCGGGTCAGGCCCCCGGGCAGGAGCGTCCCGTCCTCCTCGATTTCGGCTTCGTCAAGTTCATGGATCCTGTGCTTGACGAGGGAAGGACGCCAGCCAGGGACATAATCCTCGGCACGATGCGCTATCTCGCCCCGGAGCAGACCCTCCCCGACACTTCCCACGCGTTCGACCACCGCGCCGACTTCTACGCCTTCGGCGTGCTCGCCCACCGCATGCTGAGCGGCTCCTACCCTATCGACGGGAAGAGCGACTACGAGATCATAATGAAGCACTGGAGCGAGGCGCCTCCTCCCCTGCGAAGCGTCGCACCGGACGTGCCGCCCGAGGCGGAGCGCCTTGTCCTCAAGGCCCTCTCTAAGAACCCGCACAATCGTTTCCAGGATGCGCTGGAGCTCAAATCCGCCCTCGCCTCGGTCTGCTGACAATGGTTTTTATTCTGAAGCGGACGGATATATCCCATGGCAGTGAAGGTCACGGTGGAGAAGCCCAAACAGCCCCCGCCGAACATGTGCAGCGGCTGCAAGATCGGCTGCTGCACGCTGATCGTGGACCTCACGAGCTACGACATGTTCAGGCTGGCCATAATGAAAGAGCGCCTCCTCCCGGACTTCGTCGAGCTCGCCTACGCGAACGAGGACGACTCATACGCCTTCAGGGCAGACATCGGCATGGTGAAGTTCATCCTGAAGCGGAAGGGGAACGGATTCTGCACCTTCGTGGACCAGGGGGCGGATCTCAAGTGCACCGCGGAGGACGCCAAGCCCGGGATATGCCTCGCATACCCATTCACCCTGCGCGAGGGGAAAGCGGTGATGAGGGAGGACGCCATGTGCCCTCCGGCGAACCGTCTGCTGGCTGACCGGACGAAGATGTCCGTGCCCGTCCTCGAGGACGCCGTGTGGGAGATGCAGCGCTACCAGGAGTTCGTCGATGACTGGAACCTCGGCGCCGACGGCAAGAAGCAGCCGATGGACTTCCTGAAATTCGCGGCCAAGGAGACGGAGCTGGAGAAGACCCCCTGGGGACGGCTCTACCGTAAAACAGCCAGATGGGTGCTCTACACGGTCAAGGGTTCGAGGAGCTGAAGTTCAGTATCGCGCCTTCGAGCGAGTCGTTTATGTGGAAGCGGTCGGTGATTATCTTCCCGTCCACCAGCACCTGCGGTACAAGCCTCTGCTTCGCGCTCAGGTTGTTCTCGTTCGCGAACTCGATGTAAGCCAGGGTGCCGTTCTGGGTCGTGATGTCGTACTCCTGCCAGTCGACGTCCGTGTATTTCGCCTCCAGGCTGCTGATGACGGGCCTGATGGCCACCGACGCCACGCACCGGGGCGAGAAGAAGTAATAGACTATCAGGCGTCCGTCCGAAGTGGTGATGTTGGTGAAGTTGTAGCTGGGCATCTTCGGAGGCACGAAGCTGGTGTTCATGACCGGGGGCGTGCTGTTGGATGCATTGTCCGGTGGAGTGAGAGAGACGTTCTGGGTCGTGTTCTGGACAGCGGGCGCGTATCCGTATCCGCCCCCCGAGGGCTGCGGGGCGGGCTGAGGAGGCGTCTGGGGAGCCGGCTGCTGGGTCGTGTTGTTCGCGCCTTGGGGCGCCTGCCCCGTGCATCCGAGCAATAGTATCAGCGCGAGAGATAATGCTGCGAGGTATCTCATGGACTAGTTACTGGGTGGAGGGGTATATTAATTTTTAGGGCGGCACCGCACTTCGCTGTATGTATCCATCTTATGGCAGTCCAATATTGTGCACAGCCACAATAGCCGACAAAAAAATCATTTATACCCCCCTCAGGTGATTGTCCGGGGGGATGAGATGGGATATCGTGCGCTTCTGATTTTGCTGTTGGCCTCTTCAGGGCTCTCCTACGCGTTCGAGCGGCCCTGGGAGGACGAAGGGTGGGTGGCTTCCAATCCTAACATATTCGACTACGGCGTCCAATTGTGGTGGAACCTGCCTGAGCTGGGCAAGACGCTCGACAGCCTGGATTTTGACGATTCCGGGGCTGCAGGGGCGACCGCCCAGGACATCATATCCGCTGAAAATTCGATCCGGGATGCGCGAAGCGAGCAGCTCCAATGCATATTCGACGTCCTAGGCGGGATCGGCGCGTTCCCGACCGACCCTTCCATGCTTTTTTTCAAGGCGTTCGGGGGCTCATCGGCGTGCACAGCCTACCAGCGGAGCTGGAAAGCGGCGGTCGGCTCGGCGCTTGATGCCTCGGAGGAGAGCGTCTCAGCGGCCACGGCGGCCCTGCAGGATGCGAGGATGTCCTATGCCGAACTGAAGTCATCCGGCATCTGCCTGGAGAATTACTCCGGAGCAGGAAGCGAGGACTGCCCTGAGCTCAACAGCGCCTTCCTGGCGATCGACAGCAATATCACGGAAGGCAGGTACGGGAAGCACGCGCTCATGCTGTCCTACTCGTCCGAGCTCGAGAGCAGCTTGGAGAGCCCGGTTCCGGACCTTTCTGCCGCCCCGTCCTTGGTTTCGATGGTTTGGGGCCAGGACGGCTTCCTTTCGGACATGGAATCGTTGAAGGAGAAATCCGGCGACGCGATAAAGTCCGCGGATTCGGATTTCCATTCGCTCGAGCAGAGCGGCCGTGCCAGGCGGAAAGCGGCCCAGGAGCTGCTGGACGGGATGGATGCGGCCGGATTCGCGGAGATATCCAGAGGGGTGGAAGGCGGTACGGCGAGCGCCCCTGGCGCCATCAGCGAGAGGCTTTCCTCGGCCGCCTCCCTCGCTTCATCCCTTTCGTTGCGGCTAGACGAGGCATCCATAGAGCATGGCCTTGTCGCGGAACCGTACCATCTCGCGACCTCCATAACCCTCGCGAGGGAAGCCGATGGCGGATACTCATCGCTCATCAAATCGCTCGAGGCCCTCGACCATGATGCGAAGGTGGTGGTGTCGCAGCAGCGGGACGAAGCAACCGAGGAGGTGAGCGCCGCGGAAGGTTCGATGGGGGGACGGACTCCCGGGACCGGCTATCTCTCGCTGCTTTCTGAAGCGAAAGATGAGATCGATGCGGGAGACGCGGCCGCGAAGCCCGGCGACTCGTTCAGGCATTATCTCCGCTCTGCCGCGCTCGCGCGCTCCGCGTCTTCGAGCGGAACAGCGAGCGAAGAAGCGGAGTCCCGCGCGTCGATCAGTTCATTGGAAGATCTCATAGACCGGGCGGAGCGTGACGGGATAAACACCGCGATGGAAAAGGAGGATCTGGAGCTTCTGAAGAAGTTGCCGCCCGCGGTCGCGGAGGATGAAGCGGAACGAGCCTCATCATCCATCATCTCGAAGGCCAGGATCATTTACGAGGATAAGCTGCTGGCCCAGAGATCCGCGTTATTGGACAAGATATCGCTCGCAGGCCCCGGTGCCGCCGATCTGCTCACGGACGTCCAGAAGGCCGAAGGCGGCTTCTTCCAGAACTCGTCCCTCGACTTTCCGGCTTCGGTCGGACACCTCGGAAAGATCCGCTCGGAGTTCGAGAGGATCGGGCGCGATGTCGATGCCTATATGGGCGCGATCGTGGGGAACTCCTTTTCGGTGTCGGGCTCTCCAATCGTCCTCGCGGCCAGGCTGGACGAGCCTTCCGAGATCGTCCTCGATGCCGTTCTCGCGAACGACCGGCCATATAACGCGACCGGCGTCGTGGCCAGGATCCACCTCCCTTCCGAGATGGATTTCCTCTATTCCGATATCACGAGCGGAAAAGACTGGGTAGACAGCCTGAGGATGGAGGACGGCGGCAAGACGATCGCCCTCTCCCTCCCCAAGGTCGCAGCCTACGAGACGAAACGCCTGACTCTCGCGAAATCCGCCGTGGTCGCCCATACGATAAGCCGGAATTCGTCTGCCGAAGGGATAGGCAATGGGGAGGTGAAGCTGTCGGAATCAATCGTCTTCTCGCTCGATTACCCCTTGGCCGCCGCCAGCCTCGCATCGGCCCAGGGCGGCTCGACCATTGACGGCTCTTCGAAGGCAGGGATGCTGGCGCGCGGGGAGCATACGCTCAAAACGGAGAAGGTGGTCCACGACGGCTATTCCGAGTCCGTGAACGACATCTCCGTCTATGCTATCGGGACCAACAGCAAGGTGGAATTCGCGATGGTCGTCGAGCCTTTCATGGACATCGATAGCGTCCCGCTGGTGATAACGAGCCTCAACGATTCAAGGATAAAGTCGTTCGACGTCGTCCCGCCGGCCGCGAACAGGATAAGCGGGGAGAGGCGCTTGTCTGATACCAGGTACGCCCTGGTCCTCCACGACCTCAAGAAAGGGGGGAACGTATCGGTGAGGGTATCCTACATAATCGAAGACACCGAATCGTTCGTGAAAGAGAGGATAGGGTTCCTCGGCTCGGCGAACCTGAGCGGCCCTGCCAAAGAAGCCTTCGACAAGGCCGCCGCCCAGGCCGCTGACGGCAACTACTCGAAGGCTCTTGAGCTGGTCGAAGAGACGGTCTCCCTTGCCGAAAAGGCGGAGAAGGCCGACGAGAAAGAGAGGGCGAGATGCGATTCCGCCAGATCCGCGCTCCTGCGAGAGCTTTCCGAGATAAACTCATCCTTGCCGGAAGGCCTACCGTCGGATCCCTTCCTGCAGAAGATGGATTCCAGGAAAGCCGAACTCCAGCGCCTCCGGACCGAGTCTGAGGCGGGAGGCGCTAATTGTTCGGAAACCCTGGCCGGTTACGACGATTCCTGGTTGGGGAAGGCGATCGATGCATTCAGGAAAAGCTCATATGCCAGGTACAACGACCTGAAAGAGCGCTTGTACAAGGCAGGCAATGTCTCGACTCCCGCCGAGTTCATCGCAGTCGAGGAGAGCCTCGCCAGATTGGAGAGCGGGCCCCGGCTCGAATACGCAGCCGGAATCGTCGCTTCGATGAGTAACGCGACAGCGATGGTCGAAGCCAAGGAAGCGGGATACAACGCGAGCAAGGCCGCGATGAAGGCATCCTTCGAGTCAGCCGCCGCCTCCGTCGAATCCATACTCCAGCGGTATTCTTCTCAGGCATCTGCGGCCAAAGGGACGGACTACAGCAGCTTATTCAATGAAAGCGCAAAGTCGGTTGAAAAGCTCATCAAAGACGCCGAAGCGGCTCTGGCAGGAGATCCGAGGATCTTCTGGTCGAAGCTGGATGAGCTCAACCGGTCGGGCAAAAGGATGGAAGCGACCCTGGCCGGCCTTGATGAGGAGGCGGAGAGCCGTATCTCGATGCTTGAGCGGCTTCTGTCCGAGAACCAGCTGGACGACCAGGCCAAGGCTTCGATCTCATCAAAGCTTTCCGCGATACGCAGATCGGCCGCTTCAGGCGATTACGTGAATGCCCTCCGTGCCGCATCCTCGCTATCCAAAGAGGTGGATCAGAAGAAACCCCAGGACAATAACAGTGTCCTTATAGCGGTGACGGCATTCGCCGCCCTCGGTGGCGCATTGCTGTACGTCATGCGGGAGAAGCCGAAAAAGATGAGGAAGCTCCCTTCTTCGGATCCTACTGCTGCCCTCTTGCAAGGACCCGGGGATTCGCAGTCTCGAACGTGACGGTGGCCCTGCCGTTCCCGGCCTGCTCGACCATCATGTGGTAGACCTCTGTGACGGCGACCATGTCCCAGGCCCCGCTCTTCGAGCCGTCGAAGTTCATCCTCAGCTCCTGGTGCTCGACCGGCAGCCTAGTCTCCGGCTGGTAGACAGCCACGCGCTCGATCTCGAACACGAATCCGACGCCGTTCGCATCGATCGTGGCGGCCTCGAGCCTCCCGATGTCGATCACAGTGTTCCCGGCGGAGCGGAAAGAGAACGCTTCGTCCCCGGCCGAGACGGTAACGTGATACTGATGGTTGTCGGCCGTGGCCGGAACCGCCAGCCCGCCGGCCATGCAAGAATAGAAATTATCATCGTCGCCATGGCTCCTCGTCCTGCAGGAGGCGGAAAGCGTCTCGACCAGGCAGTTCTGCCTCCTGGTGCTCCTCTGCATGCATATGCTTTCGGGAGTGGCGGACGCGGTCATGTTGGCCAGCGAAGGCTCTGCGCGCGGCCTGGCGTTGGGTGCCTGTTGCGCGCCAGCGCAACCGACAGCAAGAAAACCGCTAAGCGCCAAAACCCTCAGCCTGGAGTGGGACGACATGGATTATACGTGTTTAGAACCTTTTAAATCACTTTCTACCACTCACTGGTGGTAGGACGCGCTGCCATCCTGCTTCGGCACCGCGGTCGCCCCGAAAGCCCTGCTCAGGAATTGCTCGGTGCCGCCTTTGAGGCCGACGAAAAGGACGTTGCAGAGGGCGAAAGGGTCGGAAGCCGGATTGACATTCGTGATCTGGAACGTCGTGGT
>JAWOLP010000017.1:0-4671 GCA_033853355.1 Candidatus Micrarchaeia archaeon
GATGGGGCGCCTCGGCTGAGGCGCCGCGGAGGATTAATGTGGAAATCCCGGAAAGGCTGAAGAAGGTCGCCGGCATATTGGATGTCCTGCGGGACGAGTGGATACTGGTCGAGGGCCAAAGAGACAGGAAAGCCCTCTCCGCGCTCGGGCTCACCAACATCCTGACGGTGTCGGGGAACCTGCGGCAGAGCTGCGCGGCCTTGAGCGGGAAGAATGCCGTCAGGGCGTATGTGCTGACGGACCTGGACCGGCGGGGTCACCAGCTGGCCATGATGGCCAGGGATGAGCTCGAAGGGCTGTCCATAAAGGCGGACATCTCGGTCCGGTTCGAGCTGGCGTATGCGCTCGGCATAAGGAATTTCGAGGACGCCAAAAGGGCGTATGATAAGCTCAAGGAAGAGCAAGACAAAGGTGAGATGAATGGCTAAGACATACATAGACACAGTGAAATATTTGATATACACGAACGTGGAGATAGGCGGACTGGTGGAGAAGCCCGACGTCGTCGGCGCGATCTTCGGCCAGACCGAGGGCCTGCTCGGGGACGAGCTCGACCTGCGCGACCTGCAGAAGAACGGCAGGATAGGCAGGATAGAGGTCGACCTCTCGGGCAGGGACGGGAAGACGACTGGCGTCATAAAGATACCCAGCAGCCTCGACATGGTCGAGACGTGCATAATAGCGGCCGCCCTCGAGACCGTCGACCGGGTGGGACCCTGCGAGGCCCGCCTCAAGATAACCAAGGTCGAGGACACCAGGAACCTCAAGAGGAAGCAGCTTGTCGACCGCGCCAAGAGCCTGCTCAAGAACCTCCTCAACACCGAGATCCCCGAGAGCAAGGAGATCTCCCAGCTTGTCCGCGACGAGGTCAAGACGGCCGAGATCGTGGAATATGGGGCTGACCGGCTTCCGGCAGGGCCTGCGATCGACCGCAGCAACGAGGTCGTGTTCGTCGAAGGCAGGGCCGACGTGGTCAACCTGCTGAAGAACGACGTGACCAACGTCATAGCGATAGGCGGGGCGAAGGTCACCCGGACGATAGTGGAGCTGTCGAAGAGGAAGGAGGTCACGCTCTTCCTGGACGGCGACCGCGGCGGCGACATAATCCTCAACGAGCTCGCCCAGGGCGGGGTGGACATAGATTTCGTGTCCAGGGCCCCGACCGGCCTCGAGGTCGAGGAGCTGACCAGGAAGGAGCTCATCAAGTATCTCCGGAACCGCACGCCTTTCGAGCAGAACGTGAAGGGGAAGGGCGGGCCGGAGCGCAGGACCGTCGAGATCCCGAAGTTCAGGCAGGAGACCGAGCCGAGGGAGCAGAGGCAGGAGTTCCGCCCCGAACCGAGACCCGAGCGCATGGAGGCGAGGGGCCCCGAGATGAGGGAGCAGCCGCGTCCCCAGGAGATGAGGGGCGAGGGGAGGCAGGAACAGAGGGGGATGCAGAGGCAGCAGAGGCGCAGGGATGTCGACGAGCTCGACGTGCCGCGCCTCGACGTCCCCGACGTCCAGCAGCCTGAACCCGCACCGGAGCCGCAGGGCCGGCCCGAGCCGCAGGCCAGCAGCCCTGCTCTCGAGAAGGGAGACCTGATGAGGGAGCTGGACTCGCTCGCGAACACCCTCAAGGCGCGGTTCTACAGCGCGAACCTCGAGATGATATCCGAGGTCCCGGTCAGGGACGTGATAAAGTCCCTCGGCGAGACTTCGGGCGTCAGCGCGATCGTCTTCGACGGCATCATAACCCAGAGGCTGGCCGACCTGGCCTCGAAGCAGGGTGTCAAGCTGCTGATAGGCCTCAAGATAGGGAACGTGAACAAGGTCCCTGAGAACATCGAGATAATCACGAAGACGAAGTGAGCGGATGGGCGGGCAGGGCTTCTTTGAGCGGCTTGCCCGCAGCGCCGTCTCCACTTTGATTTTCTTCGTCATCCTCTTTTTTCCCCTTTTTATCGTATTCCCGGTGTATGTGGCGGGCCTGGGCCTGAGGGTGTGGCCATACACCTTCTTCGCAGGCATGTTCCCGGCGGGCGCGTTGCTCGAGGCCGGCCTGGCTTGGTTGGCCATGGACGAGGTGAAGGAGAGGGATAAGCTGCTCGAAAGGCTCGGGAAGCAGACCGTCAGGAGCCTGCTATACGGCTTCTTCTCGCTGATTTTCGGATTCGGAGCGGCGTATGACAGCGAAGGGAAAGAGGAGATGGCCCTGGAGATCGCTGCGATGGCGGTTTGCTGCTCCGTCCTGTGGCTGGCAATCATGGCCGGCGTTTTCACGTTCCTTTTTGTCGGATTGGGCGGTTGATGGCGAGCGGCCGGCCGTTCCCTCAGGCAGGCCTTAGTTTCGCCTGCCTTAGCCACAAGCCGCCCGCAGGCAGCTTGAAGAGCAGGAGAAGCTCGCTGCGGTCGCCTTCGGCATAGAGGCCCTTGTTCCCGGCGTTCATGAAAGTGTAGAAAGGCGAACGGCGGGATAGCACCCGGAAGCCGCATGACCGCAGCATCCCATCGCCCAGCGAGCAGGGGGAGAGTATGGTCCCGATCACGCAGAAGCCTCCCGGAGCGGTGAGGGAGGAGAGTTTTTGGGCTATCTCGCCCTGTGCATGCCTGATGGGGCCGGCGATCATGCTCTCCCGGTCGATATCCAGGGCCCCCGGCTCGAAGACCCCAAGCGAGATGACCAGGTCGTATTCACCTTGGACATCCATGAAATCCCCGACCCGCACCCTCCTGCTTCGCTTTCCCTCGAGCCGCACATTCGTGTAGTCGGACCCCCTCTCCGCGAAATAGCTTTCCAGGCTTATCTCGTCAGTCCCGCCGATCTCCAGCACCTTCCTCCCCCCGAAGCTCTCGAGGCCGTATAGATGGCTCCAGAACCGGCGGAGGGCGGAGAGGCGGGGCACGGACGAAGGATCCGAGGACGAGGAGAGCGAGACGTGCCGCTCTATCATCCGGGCTGCCGCTTCGACGGATTCGAGATGGGGCCGGCACGCGCTTCGGAGTATGGGATCACTGGTAGAGGCTCAGGTCCACGGAGGCGAGGTAGGTCCCGCCGGTCTGGTTCATGACCGTGGCGAGGCGCCTTATCTTGACGACGTTGGTCATCCCGGATGGGACGTCGCCCCCGATGTATGTCACCGAGCCGTTGGCGAGGTCCGTGACCTTTATCGAGATGTTGTAGGGGGTGCCGAGCTCCTGCTTCAGCCAGTCCTGGCTCTCGGTCTTCGAGCATTCTATGACGGTCTCGTTGACGCGCTGGTCCGCCCAGTCGAGGGCGAAGCCGAGCCGCTCCATCGTCGCGCACGTCGGCGACGGTGACGCGGGGGTGAAGAGGAGGTTCGAGACCCGTATAGCGTCCTTGGATATCTGGTCGTTCTGGAAGTCCAGGAACGAGCGCACGCTGTGCCAGTAGGATAGCAGCGCTACGAGCGCCAGCACGAAGATGACCGAGGCCATTATGGCGTCAAAGCTGAAGTATTGTCCTTTCATTCATGGCACCTGCGTTATGGTGAGATTCTCTCCATCGTTGTTTAACGTGAGCTTGTCCGTGCATGAGGAGCTGTTGAGCACCGAGCCGCTCATGCATCCGCCGGATACGCGGTAGTTGTAGCGGGGCACGTCGAACTGGTATGAGAATGGCCCGTAGTCGCCGTCCCAGGAGATCAGGATGGTCGGGCTCGGGTTGTCGATGTTGCGCATGTCTATGAGGTATGGCTTCCCGAATATCGTCCTGGGGAACGTGTAGTTGTACGAGAATCCGGTCCCCCCCTTCACGCTCAGCGTCAGCACGGAGACGAACCCGTCGCCGGTCTCCTTGGCCAGGGTGTTCTGCTGGAGCGGGACCTCGCTCTTCTGGAGATCGCCGACAACCACGAACGCCGCGACGGCGATGAACATGAACACCGCGGTGTAGAGCATGAATTCAGTCGCTACCTGCCCCTTCCTCGTGGAGGGTTCAGGGGGAAGCGTTGGGGTCAATCAGTTCCACCTTCCCTGTAGTGTTGTCCGCCCGGACGATCAGCGTGAACAGCCCGGTCTTCCTGCCTATCGTCTGGTTTCCGTTAATCTCGGCTATCGTCGGGGAGACCGCCTCGAAGTCGCCGCCGGCGGTCCTGATGCCTATCACCGCCTCGCTGCTTGTGGCGTAGAGATACTGGGTGGAGGCGGGCACGTTGAGGAGGATCTCCCTCTGGGCTCCGGGCCCCTGGGCGTAGACCGAGTTCATCGTGTCGGCCAGGGTGCGCGCCGAAGCGTCAGCCTGCGCCTTCGCGGTGTCCTCGTATCCTATGGAAGTCACCGATAGGAGGAGGAAGAGGACGGGTATCGTGAAAGCCACGACTATCCCGAGGGTCACGAGAAGCTCGAGAGACGACTGGCCTTTCATTGGTCGCACCCCGCTGCGCCGTTGTTGCAGGCGATCTGCCCAAGGTCGTAGTTGCTTATGGCGTTCGGCGTGAGGGCGAAGATGCCCGTGGACGGGTCGTCGGCGCAGGAAGCGAAGTTCCTGCATCCCGGCAGGCCGCGTATCTTGTACGCCGTGGCGTTCGTGAAGAGCTCGGTGTCCAGCCGGCTGTGCGTATCATACACCGAAGTCGAGTTCGCGTAGATGCCTATGACGAACGTCTCGATGCCGTAGTCGGGGCTCGAGCGCGTGTAGGTGTCGTTCAGCAGCCTCTGCATGAAGGACGG
>JAWOLP010000018.1:0-14367 GCA_033853355.1 Candidatus Micrarchaeia archaeon
GATCTCCGGCGCTTCCATCATCGCCCGGACGAGGCTCCTGCACGCCTCCTCCAGGTTCGGCTCGCCGCCTTTCAGAATCCATCCCCGCCTCCGCGCGATGCGCTCTAGGACCGATTCGGCGTCTTTGGCGCCTTCGAGCGAGATGTCGAACCTTTTTTCGAGCCATTTTTTGAGGGTGTTGTTGGCGAGCGCCTTCTCAGCGAACGCGTAAGCGTACTTCTCCTCCTCGCCCTGCACGTTCAGCGCTCCTTTCCGCACGAGCTCGTCCTCGCTCTCGCGGCCGGGGAACATCCCCCGGTAGTCGCTCAGCATCAGCTCCGGGGTGACGTTCACCCACTGGATGTCCTTGGTCGTCCCGGCGACGGCCGACACCTTCGCGGCCTTCCTCCGCGCGAGCATGTTTATGAGGGAGCTCTTGCCGACGTTGGGATAGCCGACCAGTATCCCCCTCGCCGGGCGCGCCGCCGTCCGCTCGAGGATCGCGCGTATCACCCTCCAGCGCTCGCCCTCGTCCAGGCTTTTGGCGCTGACGAAAATCCCCCGGTTCGGAAGCTTCGGCTGTTTCGCCCCGGAGGGCAGAAGGTCGGTCTTGTTGGCGACCATGAGGAGCCGCTTCGAGCCAGCCCATTTCTCGGCCACAGGGAGCCTCGTGCCCTCGATGTCCCGCGAATCCACGACCTCGACTATGACATCCGCCCCGTGGATCATCCCCTTGAGCGCGGACCACTTGTTCATCCGGCCCCGCTCCCCCGTTCTCCTCTCCGCCATGGCTCTACTATTCATCAGGTTGGTTTAAATTGCCGCCCGGAGGATACCTACCGTGAGGTCAGACACCGCCGAGCTCATGGCAAAGATCTATGAAACAGCCGAGGCGCTCGAGCACGCCTCATCACCGGAACGTGACGGGCTGGTCGCGCGGCTTCTAGGGCTCTCCCGGAGCGCGTCCGAGGCGATCATGACATCCTCGCCCCTCTTCCCCTGGGCGGAATTCGGATACCTCACCGACGCTGGAGGCGACCGGGATTTCCTGGAGCGCGAGCTCAAGCTCTCGCTGCCACGGCTCAAGGCCGGGGTGCTGCAGGAGTTCGGGCTCGCTTCAGGGACCCTGATCTTCCATGGGCGCACGGCCGGCTGCTACGCTGTCATCTTCGATACCCCGTACAAGGGGCGCACCGCGCGGATGCTCTTCATGGACGGCGCGCTCTCGAGCGCGGAGTTCGACGACGGCTCGTCCGCCCTAGAGTATCCGGCCTTCGCTGAGAAGGCGTTCGGGCTGGCGCAGGAGCCCTCATACGGCCTGGTGCTGGGCGTTGCGGGCGGCACGCTTGTCGAGATGCTCAAGAGGTCGTTCCCGTCCATCCGCGTGGACGGGGTGGACATAGACCCGCAGGCGATGGAGCTGGGGAAGCGCTATTTCTCGCTTAAGGAGGATAGCCGCACCTCCCTGCACGCCATGGACGCCCGCAGCTTCGTGGAGGGGGCGCGGAGGCGCTATGGCATCGTCCTCCAGGACACGTTCAGTGGGCTGTCGCCGCTCCCGCATCTCTCGACTGTGGAATTCGTGCGGCGCGTGAAGGCGGCGATGGAGCCGGAGGGCGTCTGCATCGTGAACATAATCGCCCGCCTGGAGCGGGCCGGCTATCTACAGCACGCGTACGGGACCTACCGCTCGGTCTTCCGGAACGTCCTGGTCATCCCGGTGGGGGCCGAGGGAGAGGTGTACAACGTCGTACTGGCAGCGACCGACCGGGACGTCGAAGAATTCGAGGAGAGGAACCGAGGCTCGCTCTACAGCATGCGGTTCGATCCGGATCAGGTCATGACCGACCAACGCAACAAGCTCTCAGAGCTCGCGCCCTACTGATCAGCCCGAGTTCCGCTCGACGAACGCCACGTTCGCGGCTATGCGCTCCAGCGTCTGCTTCACGGCC
Source organism: Candidatus Micrarchaeia archaeon (assembly GCA_033853355.1). Classification (GTDB taxonomy): domain Archaea; phylum Micrarchaeota; class Micrarchaeia; order Anstonellales; family Bilamarchaeaceae; genus Bilamarchaeum. Next base: position 1,932 of record JAWOLP010000018.1, read on the forward strand.
ACCTTTATGTCGTCGCGCATGTTCGCGCCGTCGGCGAAGAACGCCTCCAGCTCGGACAGCGACTTCCGCTCAGAGAGCATGCCGAACGACTGGACGCAGCCCTTGAGCATGTGCGAGGCCGGATCGTACTTCGACTGGAACGTCTTCCAGTTCTTCATCGCCCACTCCTTGTAGAGCAGCCTCCCTAGCGGGTTTCCGGATACGTTTCCCATTATTATGTAGGAGTCCTGCAGCCGCACCTCGTCGGAGAGGCTCAGCTCCAGCGCCCTCTCCATCAGCCCGCGGTCGCCTGACATGCCGAGCGCCCCGAGCGCGATGACCTTCTCCTCCGGGGCGCCGTCGCCCTTGTAGGCCCCCAGGAGCCGCTCGAACCTCGCGCGGTCGGGCTTGTTGAACATCACGGTCGAATAGACGGCCGAGCGGATGTTCGGGTTGATGTCCTTGCTATCGAAAAGGGCCTGTGCCTTCTCTATCGCGGCCGCGTTCCCCAGCAGCCCCAGCTCGGCTATGGACAGCGACCTGAGCCTGGTATCGACGCTGCTCTCGCCGGCTTTGACCTCCCAGCCGAGCCGCTCCAGCAGCCTCCCATGGTAATCGGCGCTCAGGCCGGCCGCGCCTTTGGCGAACGGCATGCGATAAGCGATCGAATTGAGCCAGGAGAGGTGGCCCGAGATGTTCACGTTCGCCGGGTAGCCGCATCCCATGCAATGGTCCCCCACGAAGCCCAGATAGGCGGGAAGCCCGGCGGAGCCGGATCGCACGAATGCGAAAAGGTCGTTCTCGATGCCCCAGGCGTCCAGGTCTCCGAGCTTCTTCTCCCGAATCATCCTCCCGAGGACGGCAAGGTTCTCCGGCTCGTAGGCCACCCTGTAGAACCCTGCCTGCTTGTAGTTCAGCTTCAGCCATCCCGCCTCGACCCTGGCGGTCTTCCCATCCATCAGGAGCTTCCCCTCGCCCTTGTCCGAGAGGTAGCTGATGGGGATCTTCCACGTTCCGTCCATGTTGCCGGATATCGTGAAGCGCTCCTGCGACAGCTCGAAGGCGCCCTCGCCTTTCTGCCTGACCGCGACCACCGGATACCCTTCCCTGGTCAGCCAGTCGTCCATCACCTTGACGACCGGGAGGTCCTTCCCCTTCGCCCTGCACTCCTCCTCTATCGATGCCCAGAGGTCGTCCCTCGTGGCATTTGCATAGGAATGCTTCTTCAGGTACCTGGAGAGCCCGTCCCTGAAGACGTCGGAGCCGACGAAATCCTCCAGCATCAGGAGGACGCTGCCGCCCTTGTTGTATCCGATGGCGTCGAACAGCTCCTCCACCTCCCCGACCGTCTCGACCTTCACGCTTATCGGGTGCGTGTTCCGCACGCCGTCGGCCGACAGCGCGTACCCCACCGAATCGATATAGTACTTGAGCATCGGCTTCCATTCGGGGAACAGGCGGCCCACGGCCTTGTACTCCATGTAGGTCGCGAAGCTCTCGTTCAGCCACATGTCGTCCCACCACTCCATGGTCACGAGGTCGCCGAACCACATATGGGCCAGCTCATGGCCCACGACCTCGGCTATCCTCTGCTTCCCCACGACCGTGGACCTCTTCTCGCTTCCGAGAAGGGCGGTCTCCCGGAACGTTATCGCCCCCCAGTTCTCCATGGCCCCGGCGGCGAAATCAGGTATGGCGAGCAGGTCGAGCTTCGGCAGGGGATACTCGATCCCGAAATACGACTGGAGATCGGCCAGGAGCCTATCGCCGTAGTCCAGCGCCAGGTGCATGTACTCCTTTTTCCCCGGGGTGGCCAGGACCGAGAGCCTCGGCTTCCCGCCCCGGCGTTCCAGCCGCTCGAGCTTCCCCACGCCCATGTACAGCAGGTACGTGGACATCCTGGGGGTCCTCTCGAAGGCCCACTCCTTCTTCTTCCCCTTCCTTTCCGCCTTCTTCAGGGGCATGTTGGAGACCGCCTCGAGGGAGTCGTCCAGGAGGAGCGTGACGTCGAATGTGGCCTTGAAGAGGGGCTCGTCGAGGCAGGGGAAGGCCGCCCTCGCGTTGGCCGTCTCGAACTGCGTGCTCAGCATGTATTCGTCCTTGGAGACCCGCGCGCGGTAGAACCCGTAGAGCCGGTCGTTGTGCTCGCCCTCGTACTCCACGGTCAGCTCCACCTCGCCCTGGAGGGGCCTCTTGAACTCGAACACCGCCTCGCTGTCCCCCTCGAGGCGGAACGACGCCTCCTCCTCCGGTCCGCCGGCCTTCACCCTGGCGCTTCTCAGCGTCAGCTCCTTCGCGTTGAGCCTCAGGGAGCTCTTGGCCTTCTCGAAGCGGAGCTTTATCGCCGCCCTCCCGCGGAACCTGAAAGAGCCCAGGTCGGGCTCGAACCACAGCGAATAGTGGTATGGGATCGCGCCGTCTGCTATCGTGTAATGCTTCATGACCACTATGCAAAAGGACGTTATTTTATACTTTCGGAGGGACTACTTAGCATGCTCGAGAACACGTTCATCCACCTCCCGGATTTCGGCCCAAGGCGCGAGCGCCGGCTCTGGGCCAGCGGGGTGGGCAGCTGGGCGGAGTTCCTCGAGCGGTTCGGGTCCTCGCCCTATCACGCGCGCCAATGCTCCCTGATCGCATCCTCCCGCCACGCGCTAAGCTCGAACGACCCGGATTTCTTCGCAGACGCCCTCCCCAGCGGCGAGACCTGGCGCGCCTTCCCTAGCTTCCGGAAGATCGCCTACCTGGACATCGAGACGACGGGCCTGGCCCCGCAGACGGATTACCTAACAGTGGTGGGGGTCTACGACGGCAGCGAGGTCCACAGCTATGTGCACGGCCAGAACCTCGAGCAGCTCGAGCGCGACATCGCGCAGTACGAGATGGTGGTAACGTTCAACGGCTCCATGTTCGACATCCCGTTCCTCAAGAAGAGCATGAGGCGGGCGAGGATCCCGCGCCTGCATGTCGACCTGCGGTTCGTGCTCGCCTCCCTCGGCGTCCGCGGCGGCCTCAAGAAGATCGAGGAGAGGTTCGGCTTCGTCCGGGAGGGCGACCTGAAGGGCATGACCGGCTATGACGCTGTCCTCCTCTGGCAAGCCTACAAGAGGAGGGGAGACCGCGCCGCGCTGGACCGCCTGGTCAGGTACAACGCCGCGGACATCTCCAACCTCAAGGCGCTCCTCGAATGGGCGTACCGCGAGAAGAGGCTCCGCACCGGTCTCGACGAGCTGCTGTCCAGCCGCCGACCGGCCGGTTTTTAATCACTTTCCAGCGAGTGCTCTTCCATGAGAGGCATGCTTGTCCTGGTATTGGCAGGGATCATCATGCTGGCCGGCTGCGCTGGCCAGCAGCCGCCGGCGCCCAATGCGTCGAACGCGTCCAACAACACGAACACGACCCCGGTCGTGCAGCAATGCGCCGGGCCCGTGTGCGGGATGGACGGCAAGACGTACCCGACCGACTGCGACGCGTCCGTCGCGAACGTGAGCGTCAACTTCACCGGTGCATGCCCGCCGGAGGCGCAATGCGTGGCCAGCGTCGAGGGGATCAAGCTCGACATCGTCGGCAGCGTGGTCAAGGGGACCGACCGAAGGACGGACAAATGCGTCAACGACTCGTTCGTAGCCAAATTCACCTGCGACAACAACTCGATAACCGAGATAGACCTGCCCTGCGGCGACAACATGACCTGCAGGAGCGGCGCGTGCGTCGCTGCGCCTCCGCAGCCGCCGGCCAACAACACCACCACGCCGGTCCAGCCGAGCGGGTGCGTCGGCCCGTCGCAGCCCGACTTCACCGTCGGCAGCAACGTCACCTACAACGGCAAGCAGTACAACGCCAGCTGCAACGACATACGCACTGCGAAAGCGTACTACTGCTCCAACAACACGGCCCAGATGGCATTGCTCTCGTGCGACTCCGGATACCAGTGCGACCGGGGCGCCTGCAAGGTGTCCCAGTACTACTGCAGCGACTCCGACCACGGATACAACCTGACCGTCGTGGGCAGGACCATCGTCTCCTCAGGCTTCAACACGATCTTCGACAAGACCGACGAGTGCCAGGACGACCAGATAATCAAGGAGTACGACTGCGCGGCCAATAACTCGGCGGTCGAGACCGACGTCTGGTGCCCGATGAACACCAAATGCGCCAACGGCGTGTGCGTGTCCAGCCTCTGCAACGAGACAGTGGCCCCGAACGACACATCGGTCGGCGGCGTGGTGATCGGCCTGGACAACCAGAAGCACTACGACTACTGCATCGACGACCGCAGCCTGTACAAGTACTTCTGCTACGGCGACGCGGTCGAGTCCAAGACGGTGACCTGCCCGAGCGGCTACATCTGCAACTTCGACACCAACGGCTGCATCCCCGGGTCGCACTACACCAACATAACCGGCTGAGCGGTGTTTTTCCACCTTTTTTCTTCTTTCTCCGCGATATTCTCCACGTCGGAGGCTTGGGTGCCCTGTGAATTTCACCTGTTTTTCCACGTCGATTGATACAAAAGCTTATAAAGTCTCCTCGCCTTTTTATACCCCCATGCAAGGAAAGAAGAAAAGGTGACCAAGATGTTCGGGTGGATTCTGAAGACGAACTGGGATATCGGGCGTGTGATGCGGTTCTATGCCAGGAAGGGTGCGGCCGGACGGATGCGCTCGACCTGCAATAGGGAATGACGGTACGCCCGTCATCCCCGAAGATCATCAATCCTCCTTCTTCTCCGGGTCCTCGCGCGGCGAGAACATTATCCCGGTCTCCTCGCTTATCACGACAGCCTCGAAGTTCCGCACGACGTCCGGGTACCTGTTCCGCATGTCGTTCATCGTCTCGACGAACTCCTGGAATGAGGGGCTGTGAGCCTCGATCTCAAGGTCCCACGAGCCGACAAGGCGGGTCGCGCATGTTATGTCCGGGTGCCTGCGGCAGTATTCCATCAGCCGCTCCTCGTCCTCCATCGAGCAGTGGCTCAGGTAGACGAACGCCTTGCAGAAGGTCCTCCCGAAGGCCGAGAGGTCCAGGTCGGTCCGGAACGAGAGGATGACCTTGCTCTTCTGCAGCTCCCTTATCCTCCGCTCGACCTCGTCGGGCTCCATCCCGAGCGTGCGCGCGATCTCGCCGATAGGCACCCTGCCGTTCCAGCCCAGGTGCCGCAGTATCCGGAAATCCGTGCCGTCTATGACGCAGTTCGGGACGCATCCGACGCGCTCGACCTCGTTCTCCTGCCCTTCCTGCCAGAGCCATTTCTTGTTGTAGAGGAAGAACTCCACGGTTATCGACATCACCTTCGCCAGGATGTACATGTGGTACCGGTCGAGCAGGCCCTCGTAGGTGCGGCTGAATTCCTCGACGTTCCTGGCCCAGACGGCGATTATCATGTCCCAGCGGCCGCTGCACGTGACGACCCATCCGGCGTTCGGCAATGCGGCTATGTAATCGTATATCTCGGCGCGCTTCTGCGGGGTGATGTTCTGGAACTGGAGGTATATCTTGAACGGGTAGTAGCCCAGCTTCGAGCGGTCTATCTCCGGGTAGCACCTCTTGACGACCTTCCTTCCGAAGAGCCGCTGCAGGCGCCCCTCCACCCTCTCGACGCTCATGCCGCAGAGGGAGCCGAGCCGTCCGGCGGAGGACCGGCTGTTGAGGTCGAGGTAATACAGCACCTTCCTGTCCGCCTCCTCCATGCGTAATACTATGTCAGTAGATGTATAAATCAGTTCGCATCGGGCGGCTTATCCCGAAATCCCCAGGCAGCCTGCGAAATAGCGCAATCGTCCATCAGAACGGCACCCATCGGTTGCCGCGGGTGCCCGGAGGGCGGGTCCTGCGGCCGCAAGCCGCATCCATGAGCGAAGCCTAAGAATAGCGGCGGCCGGCTTCCACCAAGTAATCATGGGATGAAGCCCATCAGGGCCGCTCGAAGCTGAACTCCGAGAACGACCCAGTCTCCTTGCTGACCGCCACGGCCTCGTAGTTCCGGACGACCGTGGGGAAGCGGTCCTTCAGCCCGTCCATCATGCGCGTGAAATCGCTGAACGAGCCGACGTTCGCCTCGATCTCCATGTCCCAGGGGGCCACGCACCGCGAGATGAACACGACGTCCGGGTGGCGGGTGAGGTAGTCCATCATCCGGCGCACCTCCGGCTCGGGCGCGCCGGAGAGGTACACGAAAGACTTGCACAGCACCCGGCCGAACCGCTGGAGGTCGAGATCGGTCCTGAACGCGGCTATCACCTTCCTCGCGACCAGCCTCCGTATCCTCTGCGAAGCGGTGGTCGGCGGCATCCTGGCGGCTGCGGAGAGGCTCCGCAGCGGCTCCCTGCAGTCCCTCGCCAGCCGGCCCAGCAGGGCGAAGTCCTTCGGCGCGACCAGGTCCTCGGGGACGCCGCTCATGACCGCCAGCTTCACGGCGGCCTTCTTCGGGCAGAGCCATTTCTTGTTCAGGAAGACCGTCTCCAGGGTCATCCCCACGTCGCGCCTCAGAATCCACTCGCAGTACTTCCTGTGGAAGAGCGAATAGCGCTCGCTGAAATCATGCCGGTTCTTCGCCAGGACGTCGATGACCATGTCCCAGCGTCCCACGCAGGACGCTGCCCAGCTGACGTTGCAGCGCCTGCAGAGGAACGACTGCATCTCCGCCACCTTCGCGTTGTCCACCCGCTGGAACTGGAGGTAGACCTTGAAGGAGGCGTATCCTATCTTCCACGGGTCTATCTCGGCGTAGCAGCGTCTGATCGCGCCGCCGCGGAGGAGGTTGTTCAGGCGGTAGTTCACCTTCTCGCTCTTCTGGCCCATGAGCGAGGCTATCCCCTTCGCAGGCCTCCTCGAGTCGATGTCGAGATGGTAGAGGATCTCGAGATCGGTCCCGTCCATGATTCAATTATGCGCTTCCTTGCATATAAAATTGCGTTTTCTTTTCAACCGCCGGAGGCCAACCTTATTATACGGCGGACGATTGATAGAGAGCGGGAGCATTTGTAGCCGGTTGCCCCGGCGCATGGAGGCGGAAGGCATAACACCCCATCCCCCCTTGCCTAAAGCGCCTCCGCGCTCCTTTCGTTCTCTCCCTACCACTCCTCTTTCCGCTTCGGATCTCTCCCCGTAGGGTTTTTTTCCGTGCAACTTCATAACGCTTTTCCTGCAAAAAATGCGAAAGGGGGCCGGAAGGGTTTATTTGTTCTCCGATGGCGGGATGTGCAAGGGGGGATGCATCGGGTGGAACCGAATGGCGCCCCTGTTTAAGAAGATCCCGGAAGAGACCGCGGGCACGAAGCCCGAACCTGATTCTGATTGCCGGATGGTGGTCGTGGAGCCCTATCACCGCTCCAGCCCCATGCGGATGCGCTCCGAGGACTCGGATATCGGCAAAGGTGGCTGGCAGTGGCAGAACTCCTCGCTGGCCCCGTCGAGGAAGACCGCGCTCATCTATCTCGCAAAGGACATGGCCCAGAAGGAGACGGCCGTGATAACCGCGAGGAGGAGGCGGTCCAGATGAAGCAGTGCGCTTTCGAGAAGGTCGACCTCACGAGCAAGCTCAAGTTCAGCGGCATACCGCCGCTGGCCGAGCGGCTGTCGAAGGAGACCCGCATGATGGTGATCGGCGAGTTCCACGGAGGGACGCGGGCGTTCAGCATGGACAACCTGCTGGGCGCGACGAAGCTCCTCTCGGACATGGCCGCCCGAGATACGGCGCCGGACATGCTCGTCATAAACGGCGGCCTCCTGCCCAGCGTGCCGATACACATCAGCCGGAGGAACCAGGACCGGATGCGCTTCCTCTCGCCGGGCGTCAACACCATAGAGGATGCCGCCGTGATGGTCAGGCCGCACGTCAAGCGGCTCCTCGAGCCGCTCAAGGGCGAGGGCAAGGTGGTCTATGTCCTGGGGGAGGAGGACATGGAGAACATGAGGTTCCTCAAGGACGCGAAGATCGCCGAGATGAAGAACGCCAAGGCCGTGGCCCAGAAGATAGAGTCCCTCGAGCTCGAGCGGGAGTCGCTGCGCTCCCGCCTTGAATCCATAGCTCAGTCGCAGAAGGTCGTCGAGCGGAAGCTTTCGGCGCTGGCGAAGGGCTTCGAGGGCGACGGAGCGCCCGGCTCGAAGCTGGAGCGGGAATACGGCAGCGCGGCGCTCATGGCGAAGAAGCTGTCCAAGGAGTCCGACAAGGTCCGGAGGAAGATCGCGGCGAAGGAGAGGCAGCTGGCCGTGCTCAAGGACGAGGCCGGGCAGATGGGCGCGGTGAGGAGGACGAAGACCGAGCGCCTGACCCCCGAGGAGAACCGGCTCCTGGACGAGCAGGTGAAGGAGGCGTATTTCGACATCCTGCGGGACGTGTTCGAGGGCTCCGGCTCCCTCGAGATATTCGACTCCCGCATAAACGTGTTTCGGCTCAACGGCATCACTATCGGCCTCGGCCACAACCTCTCCGACGCCTCCACGACCGCGAAGAAGACGGAGATGGCGCTCAAGGAGTACATCCAGAACAAGAACGAGCTGTACCGGCTTCTCCCGCCCCTGGACATGCTGCTCTTCTCCCACCACCCCGGGACGAAATGCTGGTGCGGCCCGAAGGAATTCGGGGACGACTCGGTGTCCGTGATCTTCCAGCAGGGCTCCTTCGCCGATCCGAAGCTCATCTCGGACTCCTGGAACAAGAACATCCGGCTGCCGCAGACCGACTCGGTGAACCGGTTCCATTTCGATTCCGGGCTGACCCTCGTGACGGCCAACAAGGACGGCAGCTTCAGCTTCGACATGGTCGGGCACCAGGAGCTGAGGAAGGCGGCGCAGGTGGTGTACAACCACGAGAACGGCCTGCTGCGGGGACGGCTGCGCGGCGGCGTCGACGCGTTCCTGCGGAAGGCGCGGAAGGCGGCGCGGAACGGCGAGGACGAATCGCAGAAGGCGCTCGAGAGGGGATACCTGCTCTCCAAGCTGCCCTCCGAGCTCACCGCCCCGCAGCTGGCCGAGCGGATCACCATCGCGCTCGAGCAGGGGGCCGAGAAGCGGACCGTGGCGGATTTCATCGCCCCCAGGAAGGAGCTCCGGCCGTCGAAGGAGGTCAAGGTCGAGGTGTTCTCCGACACCCACATCGGGGCCGGCAACACGCTCGACGACCACAGCAACTACGAGCTGCTCGAGGCCTGCCTCAAGGACTCCGCCGAGCGCGGGCTGCCGGACATCCTCATCCTCGCCGGCGACATGGTGGAAGGCTCGCTCGGCTCCAAGCTCAACGAGTACGTGGCCCGCGACTACCTGAGCCAGCAGGAGTTCATGCAGAGGGTGGACACGGCGAGCGGGCTCTCCCCCGCCGAGTGCCGGGCCGCCCGGGAGGAATACCTGCGCAGGCAGAACTTCTCGCACCCGGTCACGCAGGTGGAGGAGCAGGTCAACCGCCTCCACCCCCTCCTCCGCCACGCCGTCGAGGTGGCAAACAACGGCGGGGACGTGATCGTCATCTCAGGGAACCACTACAACCAGTCGCAGAAGAACGAGAACTTCGACGAGGCCACGCACCTGGCCAAGGACATCCGCCTCCTGGGCAACTTCCCCCAGAACGACCCCCGCATACACGTGTTCTCCGGCGGATGGATGGGCTCCGGCGAGGTGACGGTCCAGGGCATACCGGTCTTCGGCATACACAAGGGGAAAGGCTCGAAGGACAAGATCACCGGGCTGATGGACCACCGCATCGACCAGAAGCGGCAGGGCTTCCTCTACGTCGAAGGGCACTACCACACGCCGGTGTTCGGGAAGGACCTCGCGGGCATCTTCCTCAGCGCCCCTAGCATCGCCCCGACGATACCTTTCGTGGACCAGGCCGCGATTAAAGCGGGCCTCCGCGGATACACGAGGATCGACCTGGCCGTGGACGACCTGGGGCGGCACCGCTACCGCGCGAAGATAACGAACGTCTTCGTCGAGCAGCTGCGGAAGCACCTGACTGAGCTGGACCCCAACTACCTGGGCGTCCTCAAGGACATCCTCAAGAAGTGAATGAATAAAAGCCGCGCCGGCTCATCTGGTCGCATGGCGAACCCGGAGGCACTCGCGCGCATCGGATGGGTGATACGCCGGATGCGGAAGTCCGCGTCCGTGCGGGGCGCCGCAGTGTACGAGGCCGAGGAAGCGACCTCCGGCGACCCCTTCAAGATCCTCGTGTTCACCATGCTCTCGGCCCGGACGAAGGATGCAACCACCATCCGGGCGGTCGAGCGGCTCTTCAGTGAGGCCGACACGCCGGAAGGCATCGCGGCGCTGGGCCAGGGGCGGCTCCGGAAGCTGCTCTACGGGGTAGGCTTCTACCGCGTGAAATCAAGGAACCTCGTCCTCGCCTGCCGGCTCGTCGCCGAGGGGGGAGGGGTCCCGGACACTCTGGAAGGGCTCCTGGCGCTCCCGGGGGTGGGGCGGAAGACCGCGAACATAGTCCTCGCGCGCGCCTTCGGCAAGGCCGCGCTCGGGGTGGACGTCCATGTCCACCGCATAAGCAACCGCCTGGGCCTCGTGCGGACGAGGAGGCCGGCGGATACCGAGAGGGCCCTCGTCCGCCTCGTCCCGGCAAGGAGCCTCCGGACCCTAAACCGGGATTTCGTCGCCTTCGGGCAGACCGTCTGCCTTCCCCGGAGGCCGCTCTGCGCTTCCTGCCCCCTCAAGCGGATCTGCCTCCGCGTCGGGGTGAAGGAGCCCTGCCCATCGTGCGCCCATGGGCGGTAGCCGGCCGACACGACGTTATAGAAAATTTACACACTTTTTCAGCACATTTATGTGAAAAACCACAGTATTATAAAGGTTCACTGTGCGTATATGACGAGGTGGGTGGTATGATGGGGGCGGTTCAAGCGCTCCAGAGGGAGAGGATAATCCCTCTCGGACGCGAAGCCGATTATCTTGAGGCGCGGAGGATGGCCGCGCGGGCAGGCTCCAGGATGCCGTCCAATGTGCTTTTCGACGAATATCTCTCTACCGACCGTTGGCGGGCGCTGGGGACGCTGTTCCCTGCCTGGAGCGACGAGCTCCTCGTCTACCCTGAGCGCGGCGGGAGGTTCAGGGCCGGCCGCGACATGGCGGATTCCGAGACAGGCTGGATATTCCCGGCCTCCTACATCCCGAAGGAGGCGCTGGAACGCATCCGCGTGGGCCTCATAGTCTCTCCGGTCGGCATCTCGCAGGAAGGCGGGAAGATCGTCGTGCATGCGGATCCGAGGAAAGGCGTCCGGGTCCTCTACCCCTTCATCCAGGAAAGGGGGAAGGGCGGGAAGATGGATCCGGTCAGCGGGGTCCCGCTGGACATCGAGACGCCCGTGCTCCAGGAGAAGAGGTACCTCTCGAGGAAATCGCTCTCCGGCGTCAGCCCCATAGCCCGCTTCGTGTTCGGGGCCAACGTCAGCCCGATGCACGTCTATGCGAACGGCTACCATGACGACGCCTTCGGCGTATCCGTGGTCCGGCACTTCTGATCATTTCTTGGCGATCCTGGTCGGGAAGGACTGGAACCCTTCCTTCCCGAGCAGCGCCGAGAGCGCTTTGGCGCCGGCCTTGTCGTCGCAGAGGGCGATGCAGCATCCGCCGCCGCCCCCGCCGGTCACCTTCGCCCCGAGCGCTCCGTTCTTGAGCATCAGAGCGATTATCCGCTCGTTCAGCTCGTCCGAGACGCCCAGCTCTGCGAGTATCTCCTGGTTCGAGTTCATGAGGCTCCCTATCTCATCCATCTTGCCCTTCTCAATCGCCTTCCTGCCGTCCATGTGGATGGTCCGGTACTCGTCCATGAGCTGGGCGAACTCCTCCTCGTCCTCGTCCTTGAAGATGCGCACCCGCTCGACCATCTTCGCGGTCGGGCTGTACTTGCCCGTGAACGACACGACCATGTCGAGGGGTTTCTTGATGTCTATGAACTCGAAGCTGCTTTCTGCCATCGTCCTGCCGCGACGGAACTCGACGACCCCGCCGTGGGTGGCCATGGTGTTGTCTATGCCGCTCGGGTTGCCGTGGAAGGCCATCTCGCCCGCGTAAGCGTGGTTGTTGACCTGCTCGTTGGTCATGTGGATGCCCTTCTCCTCGCAGACAGCGCGCACGAGCCCGACGCAGAACGCCGCCGATGAGCCCAGGCCCCCGTAGGTCGGCAGGTCGCCATCAAGGTGGACGTCGTACGTCTCCTTGACGCCCATGCTCCGCAGGACGGCTTCGATGCCGGCGAGGCTGAGCTCCTCGACCACGGTCTGCTTGGTGATTATCCTGTTCCGGTCGGATCTTTCGACCTTGACGTTGGCCGTGTTCGTGATCCCGCCGGCTATCGCCGGAGCGCCGTAGACCACGAGGTGCTCCCCGAAGATTATTATCTTGCCTTGGCCCGCTCCTTCTCCCATTTCCTCCACCTCTAGCCCTTCGGCTTCCTCCCCTTCACCTTCGGGGGCTTTATGTCAGGATAAGCGTCGGTGAGCATCTCAGGGCTCGC
>JAWOLP010000019.1:0-9510 GCA_033853355.1 Candidatus Micrarchaeia archaeon
TCCACGACCTTGCACGGGATCTCGTCTATGAGCACGTACCCTCCTACCCTTAGCTCCTTGGCTACTGCGAAGACTTTTTCTACCATTATTACACCTGATTCGACAAGTCGGATTGAGCTATAAGTTATAAAATGCTAGGGTTTTTAAATCAGGATTATGACCCTTTTCGTCGATTCCCACGCCCATGTGTTCGATCTGAAGAAAGGATACGCCCTGCCTCCGGACATCTACCCGGTCGTGGTCGGATACTCGCACGGCTCGAACCGCAAGGCGGCCGAGCTGGCGGAGGCCAGGGGATACCCGTACGCCTTGGGGATCGCCCCCCAGACCACGATAAAGGAGGGGACGGCGAAACTCGACGAGTGGATCGCGCTCATAAGGTCGAAGAAGCCGAACGCCATCGGGGAGGTCGGGCTCGACTACAAGTGGGCCGAGACGAAGGAGCAGGTCGAGGGCGAGAAGCTCGCTTTCGGCCGCATGATAGAGCTCGCCGACGAGATGGGCCTCCCGCTCGTCATACACTCGCGGAACAATCCCAACGACAACGAGGTGCCGAAGGACGCCATCGAGGACATCATCTCGATGACGAAGGGGAGGCGGATCCTCATGCACTTCTATTCCGGAGGGGAGGAGCAGGCGGCGCGCATCGCGGCGGCCGGGGGATACATATCCATAATGCACCTGCACTCGAAGGAGAGGAGGAAAGTAATTAATAGTGTGCCGATGGATAGGCTACTCATCGAGAGCGATTCGCCCTATGTGGGCAGGACGCCCGAGACCGTGCGCGAGGCCGCGGCCTACATAGCCGAGATAAAGGGCCTCACGGTCGAGGAGGTCGCCGAGGCGACGGCGCAGAACGCCATGCGCTTCTTCGGCTTCGGGATATAGGTCTTCGTATGGGTATCATCGGAAGGATCTTCGGGAAGGGGAAGCCTGACATAGCCCTCCTTGTCGACGGCCCAAACATCCTCCGCAAGCAGTTCAACATAGACATGGTCGCGATACGGAAGGAAGTGGGCAAGCACGGCAACATCAGGATAGCGAAGATCTACCTGGACCAGTACGCCTCGGACAAGCTGATCGAGGCCATGGTCAACCAGGGTTTCGACACCGAGACGACCACGGGCGACGTGGACGTGACGATGGCGATAGAGGCCATGGAGTACGTGCTCGACCCGGACATAGACGTCATCGCGCTCATGACGCGCGACATCGACTACCGCCCCGTGCTGATAAAGGCCAGGGAGAGGGGGAAGAGGACCATGATAATCGCGACCGACGTCGCGTTCAGCGCGGCGCTGAAGAACACCGCCGACCGCATAATCATCTACAAGGGGCCCGGCAACTTCGAGACGATCGAGAACACCAAGTGATTTAAAAATCCTATCATGTTAGATAAGAGGACTTTATTTTTTGAGGTGAATTGATGCCAGAGAGAAGACCATTCGACGTTTTGAACGGCGCGCTGAACAACACTGTCATCATCGGCATGAAGGGCGGATACGAGTTCCGCGGCGTGATGGTGGCCTATGATGTGCACATGAACATAGTGCTCGAGAAGGCAGAGATGATGGTCAACGGCGAAGTGAAGAGGGGCGTCGGCACGATACTGCTGCGCGGCGACTCTGTAACCTACATATCCCCATCTTGAAACTTTCCCCCAAAAAACCAAGGATAAAGTTTCATCAAACTTCCTGAGGTTTTCTTCAGGAAGGATTTAATTTTCATTTAATCAGAGATACGATAGATATGGGCTCGTAGCTCAGTATCTTTTGAGAGAAGCCTCGACCGATTCCCCTAACGAAAGGGTTTTGGTCCAGCTTTTCCCAAAAGCTGGAAGCAGAGCACCCGCTTGGCGCGCGCTTTTTTGGGAAAAAAGCGCCCAAAAAACGCCCAGCATGCGGGGGGCCGGGGGTGCGAGTCCCCCCGAGTCCATAGAAGAAACGCGGGGAAACCTACGGTTTCCCCTCATTTCTCTTTACTTTTCTGATCCTCTTCCCTTCTATGGACTGTTTTGGCCGCAGCCAAAAGCAGGTCCATTTTCCCTTTGTTCAGCTTGTGCCAGCATGGGCCAGGCCTCAGGGAAAAATTCACGCGAAGCTGAGGCACCCCTTCAGCTCAGTTCCGATTCGGCCAGCTTCATCACGGCTGCGCGCCGGATGGAGGGGTGCAGGCTCAGGGTCGCGATGACCGTCAGGTCAGCCTGGAGCAGTGTCGCTGCCTTGGGCGAGAGGCACTGGATCGCCCCTACGATGACGGACGTGTCGAACTTCCGCCTCGTTCGGAGGTAGGCCGCGGGGTCGCCGCGGTCGTCCTTGAGCAGGAAATCGGAGAATCGCCTGACAGTGGCGCGTATGGAATTATCATGCGCCGGCACCGCATGGAGGAAAGGCGATGAACGGAACGGACGCGGTTTTGCCACGGGAGGCGGGTTGCTCACGACGAGCCGCAGGTGGCTCTTCTGGGTGTTCATCTTCCCACGTCCGCGCAGCACCTGAAGCCGACAGAGTAGTCGTGATGGTCAGGAAGGTGCGCGATCGTCGCGTAGTTGCACCCGTTCCCGTTCTGGTTCGCGCTGCTCGCGAACCCTCCCATGAAGATCCCGTTGCCGACCGCCGATTTAGGCCCCTTGCCGCTCCGCTTCTCCTTGCCGAGGTAGGGCATGCTCGCGGCGAGGCGCTCGTCCACCAGGTCGATCACCCACTCGTGGAGGTTGCCCACCATGTCGTACGCGCCGAAGCTGCTCACGCAGCCGGAATACTCGCCGGGCCTGCCGAGATAGCCGAGGATCTGGTTTATGAGCGGGTCGTCCATGTCCTCCCGGGTCCATTTCGAGTTCGAGCTGCCGTGCAGCTCCGAGAGCAGATGGGGCTTGCGGGTGTTGCACACCCCTCCGACCTCCGTGTTGCCGTAGGGGTAGGTGGTCCTCGAGACGCCCATGCACGCGGTCTTCCATTCGCGCATGGAGCACAACCTCTTGCCTGCGTTGAAGCACGCCTGAGCCGCCTGGAAAAGGTTCACCGAAGACTGCGGATAGGAGTCGGGGGACGCCTTGGCCACCAGCTTCATGCCTTTCCTGGGCCGCAGGGAGGGGAAATGGGGGTATTCCCTGCCGTCCCTCAGCTCGGCGACGTGGTCCTCGAAGCGGTCTATGCAGAAGTCGGCCGGGGGATCGGGCACCCTCACCATCCATACCGGGCACCCGACGGTGAAGCCGGTCGTGTAGGAAGCATCAGCCCTGGGCTTCGGCCGCTCCTCCGGCGCGGAAAGGGAGTTCTGGGGGGCCGATGCCATCGCGCTCGCCTGAGCCAGATCCTCGACGTTCCTGCAGTCCAGCAGCGACGCCGCCATGAGCGGGAAGGCCGCGAAAGCCGACCGGGACAGCGTGGAGCCTGCCGCCCTGCCGTCCCTGTGCTTCCCGATGGTCTGCATTCCCGTCACCTGGTCTTTTATAAAATATGACAAGAAGTGTTTAAAAATGACTTATAATGCGGGCCTCAGGCGGCGCCGCGGGCGGCGCGCTCCTTCAGCACCCTCAGGTCCCCCTTGGCCACGATCTCGCGCCTGAACATCGCATAGTACATGTTCTTGACGGCCTCGGTCGCGGCGACGTAGAGGGCCAGGATGGCCGCGAGGGCAAGGGATTGCGCGGCGGCCGGCGGGGTACCGCTCTTCTGCCATTGTGCGGGAATGCCCCTCCACGCATAAAAGGGTTCCTGCCAGCAAGCATGAAAACGGCTTCCGCTACGCCGTCCGGGGACCACCCAGATATGCTTTTTAACCTGTCCTGAGATTAAGCGGAAGGTTGGAAAATGGTCTTCATCTCACGCCTTAAACTGAGGAATTTCAAATCCTTCAAGGCAGCCGACATCCAGCTACCCAAGACATTCATCTGCTTCGCAGGCCCCAACGGGAGCGGGAAATCCAACCTCTGCGACGCCATCCGCTTCGCCATGGGCGAGAAGAGCCTGCGTTCCCTGAGGGCCAAGGGGGTCAAGGACCTGATACACACCGGATCGCGGAGCGCGGAGGTGACCCTGGTCTTCGAGAGCGAGGACGGCGGGCACGCTTACGAGATCCGCAGGGCGATAAGGGAGGACGGCAAGATACGCTACAGGCTCGACGAGAAGAAGACGACCAGGATGGCCATACTCGAAGCGCTCAAGAAGCACAACCTCGACGAGAGCGGGAGGAACACGATAGCCCAGGGCGAGGTCCAGCGGCTCATCAACATGAACGGCAAGGAGAGGCGCGGCATCATCGACAGCGTCGCCGGGATCGCCGACTTCGAGGAGAAGAAGAAGGAGGCGATGGGGGAACTGGGCCTCGTCGAGACCAGGATAAAGGAGGCCAAGCTGGTCCTCGGCGAGAGGCGGGCCTTCCTCGAGGAGCTGGGCAAGGAGAAGGAGACCGCGCTCGCCTACCTCGACGCCAAGAAATCCCTCTCCAGCGCCAAGGGCACCTTGCTTCGCATGGAGGTCGCCAAGCTCGAGAAGGACCTCTCCGACGCGCTGGCTGCCGAGGGGAAGGCCGAGGCGGCTCGCAGGGCGAGGGAAGAGGAGGTCTTGGTCATCGAGGCCGAGATCGCCAAGGTCGACGCCGAGAGGGGGAAGACGAGCGAGGAGATGCAGGCCAAGCAGAAGACGAACGCACTGATACGGAGGCTCGAGGAGCTCAAGGCCTCGTGCGCTACCAGGAAGCAGATCATAGCCGACCGCTCGGATTTCGCGGCCGGCGTCAAAGCAGAGGGCGAGGGCATCGCGGCCGAAGGGGCCAAAGGGAAGGAGGCGATCACGGCGCTCGAGAGGGAGCTGGCCAAGCTGCGGCACGAGCTCGGCGAGGCCGAGAAGGCGCTCTTGGCCGAAGGCGGCTCGTCCGACAGCGCCGAGGTAGCCGCTTCGAGGAAAGCGGCGGAGGAGGCAGATAGGGGGGCCGCGGCCATGCGCGAGAGGATGGCGTTCCTCAAGGCGGAATCGACGGCCAAGGCACAGCTGGCCGAGGCCAAGCGCGAGGAGGAGAAGGGCCTCTCAGCCAAGACCGGCGCAGACGAGGGGGCGGGCGGGGAGGACATGGCGCCGCTTCGGCGGGACGCCGAGAGGCTCGCCCGGGAGATAGACCGCTCGTTTAGCAAGACCAAAGAGATCAACGGCCAGATGGCCGAGATCGACAGGCAGATGCTCGAGATGAAGGAGAAGGCCTCGATATTCAAGGTGCGCACCTCGCCCCAGCTCGCCAACCCGGCGCTGAGCTTCATCGCGGACCTGATGAAGGACCCGCGCGCCGGCAGGGGGATATACGGCACGGTGGCCGACCTGATAACATTCGACGCCGAGGATTCGAGCGCCGTCGAGGCCGCGGGCGGCTCGCGCCTGCTATACGTGGTCGTGGACGGGATAGACACGGCCAGCGAGACGATAAACAAGCTCAAGTCGGCCAAGGCCGGCAGGGCCACGTTCATACCTCTCGACTCCATCCGGACCCCACAGGCGGCGAAGGCGGGGGGCTTTGGCTCCGTGATCGAGAGAGTAGGGTTCAGGGAGGAGGTCAGGAGGGCGGTCGAGTACGTGTTCGCCGACACGCTCCTCGTCGGAAGCGTGCAGGACGCGAGGAAGGTGGGCGTGGGCTCGATGCGCATGGTGACGCAGGAGGGCGAGATATTCGAGCGCTCAGGCATAGTGAGCGGCGGCCGCACCCAGGGAAGCATGCTCAACGCGAACCAGCTCCGGAAGATCGAGGCCGAGCTGGCCGACATGAAGAGCACCAAGGACGCGCTCATCGCCCAGCTCTACTCCATCCGCGAGGAGGAGTCGAGGATGCGCTCAGAGAAGGCCCAGATAGAGATAAGGCTCAAGACGGCCGAGATGCGCCAGAAGCTCGAGGACGAGCGGAGGAAGGAGAACGAGGCCGCTTACCGCCGCAGGGAGCAGCTCTCCGCCGAGATAAAGGCGCTGGAGGGCTCGGCGCGGGATGCGTCGGCCGAGGCCGAGAGGCTGGCGGCGGAGCTCGCCGCAGCCGCCAGGAAGGCGGAGGAGGCGAAAGAGAGGCTCAAGGCGGCCGAGTCCGAGCAGAAGAGGCTGAGCCAGAAGGCGAGCCAGCGCAGGGAGGAGCTCAGCGGCAAGGTGTCGTCCCTGCGGGCCACGATAGAGGGGAAGCTCAGCGAGATAGAGCTGCGGAACGGCGAGGCGGCCGCCAAGGAGGAGAGGCTGAAGAAGCTGGCGCGGGATTCGAAGGAAGCGCTCGAGAAGGCCGAGGAGGCGCGCAAGCAGCTGAAGGAGGAGGAAGCCGAGCTCGCGAAGACCGAGGAAAGGATAAGCGCCGCCAGCAAGGAGATCGAGCAGCTGTTCGAGAGGATGAGGGCGTACGAGGAACGGCTGGCCGAGCTGGGCAAGAAGAGGGGCCAGCAGAGGCTGGAGCTCGAGCGCATCTCCAGGGACATGAGCCAGGTCACCGTCAAGAAGGCCACCGCCACCACAAGGCTCGAGGATGTGAAGGCGGAGTTCGCCTCATATGCCGATGCGGAGGTCCTCGAGCTGGGCCGCGACGAGCTGTCGAAGATGGTCGCGGAGGCGGAGAGGACGCTGGCTTCGCTCGGGAACGTGAACATGGCCGCCATAGAGATGTTCGACAAGAGGAAGGCCGAGATAGAGGATGTCGAGGGGAGGATAGGCAAGCTCGACACCGAGCGCGAGGCCATCCTCTCCATGATAAGCGAGATAGACGAGCACAAGAAGGACGCTTTCTTCGAGGCCTTCAACAGCATAAGCGAGAACTTCGGCAAGATGTTCGGCTACATTAACGTCGGGCAGGGGCACCTGCACCTCAGCGACCCTTCCAATCCCTTCGACAGCGGCCTCTTCATCAAGCTGCGGAGGAACAACCAGGAGCACGCGCTGGACGCGCTCTCCGGCGGCGAGAAGACGCTCGTCGCCCTGATGTTCATATTCGCGCTCCAGCTGTTCAAGCCCGCGCCGTTCTACATCCTCGACGAGGTGGACGCGGCCCTCGACAAGCCCAACTCGAAGAACCTGGCCGACCTCGTCGCGAAGATGAGCGACGCGAGCCAGTTCATAGTCGTCTCACACAACGACACCGTGATGTCGAACGCCGACTCGGTCATAGGGGTGACCAAGGCCGACGGAGTGTCGAAGCTGGTGGGGATAAAACTCAGACAGGTGGTGGCGCAGACATGAAGAGAGCTTTGTTCGTCGGCAGGTTCCAGCCGTTCCATCATGGCCATCTCTATGCGATAAAGAAGCTGCTGAAGAAGTACGGCGAGGTGGTGGTCGTCATCGGGAGCTCGGAGGATTCGTTCACGGCCGACAACCCTTTCACCTGCGGCGAGAGGATAGAGATGATCCGCGCCTGCTTCGGGAAGTCCGACCTCTCCAGGATCGCGATAGTGCCGGTGCCGGACGTCAACGACAACCGCATCTGGGTCGAGCACGTGTTCATGCACATACCCCGCGTGGACGAGGTCTACTCGAACAACCAGCTGGTGAAGATGCTGTTCTCCAAGCACGGCATACTCGTCAACGCGATCGATTTCTACGACAGGGGGCCCAAGGAGGGCTCTAACATAAGGAAGCTGATGGCCGACAGCGACCGGAGCTGGACGAAGCACGTGCCGAAGCAGGCCGTCGAGCTGCTCGATGCCATGGACGCGGAAGGCCGCATGAAGAAGATAGTCAGGATGGGAGGCCGACACGTCTGACCGCGAGGATCTTGTCCCCGAGGGCCACCGCGCTTATGTTCAGGCTTATCGTGCTGTTGATGGGCAGCTGGTGGTCGGTGTCCACGAAGAACGATCCGCCCGGGAAGACATAGGCCGAGCCGCTCTGGTTGAGGACGAGGTCGTAGGTGTAGGTTACGCTCGAGTTGAACGGTATGGGCGGCGTCTGGTTCGTCTGGATGGTCAGCCGGGACGGGGGCAGCGTGTAGTTGACGTCGGCGAAGTTGATCGCGAGCTGGGTCGCGTTCGAGAATGACGGATCGACGGAAGCGCTGCCCTGGTCGATGTAGGAGATGTACGGGAACTGCTTCTTGGCCATGACCTGGTCAAGCGAGAGGGGCGTCGTGAAGATGACCGTGTCCACCTTGTTGTACGAGTAGTTGCCGTAAGCGCTGAGGTTGCCCAGCTGCGTGCGGTTCTCCCAGGGGATGACGTACGAGTAGGTCTCGTGGTCGAGCGACGCGACGGTCGCGTTCATGCCAAGCTCCACGTTCTGCAGCATTATGCTCGCGGACTGGATGTCCACGACCTGGCCGTCAGCTATGACGCCGATGACCGAGACGGTTACGACGCTGTCCGAGTCCACCAGCGGCTCGGTCGCGACACGCACCACGCCGTTGGGGATCGATGCGTTCTGCATGCCGAGCGACGTGTTGAACTGGAGGACGTCGTTGGCCGCGATGTTGGCGATCGCGTATGGGGTGACGTTGAGCTTCATGAGGAACTGCCCCACCGTGAAGACGTCGTCGCGGGTGTCGGTGTCGACCACGTAGGCCTGGCTGTTGTTCTGGACGTCCTTCACGTCAGGCCGCATGCGCAGCTGCTGGAGGATGTCCGGGCTCGTGTTGAGCGGCAGGAGGAGATAGGGATCGTAGGTGCGGATGGTCCCGTTGAATATCGCGACCCCGCTCACGTTGGTGCTCTTTGGCTGCCCGAAAGACGGGAGCGAGCCCCCGAAGTAGAAACCTTCGGTCACGAGAAGTATGGACACGAGTACGACTACTATGCCTGCGATTTGCTTCCGATCCATAGGAATCGATTCTTGCACGAATAAAATTAAAAACCAGGAAGGTGGTTGGATATCATGTGCCAGCTCTGCCAGAAGGCCAAGGGCAACGACGAATATATCGGCCTGGTCTCAAGGATGCTCGATGAGGACATCGCCCGCTTAGAGTTCTCGAAGGAGATGGCCGAGAGCCTCTCGCCGATAAAGAGGGGGGTGTACTCGTCCATGAACTGGCCGGTCAAGCTCGTCTATCCCATGTTCGAGGCCCGTGCCGCTTATGCCGTCCCGAACAACTATTTCCAGAACATCACGATAGACGATGAGAGGATCGGCAACTCGTTCGCCCACGGCGCCATGCGCTCGGTCTTCTTCGCCGGCGAGCGGCTAGTGCTGTTCTCGAAGTCCGTGAACTTCAGGGACGCCAAGGAGTATTTCACTTCCTTCCTGCTGCTGCACCTGGAGAAGAACGAGTACAAGGTGCAGAAAGGGGCGGGCGAGATCCGGATAACCGCCGTCGTCGAGAAGCCGATGAAGAACCTGATAAGCGGCCAGACCGAGCGGAAGCGCATCGCTTTCGGGTTCGTCCACCAGTCCGTCGAGGGGAGGATAGTCTCGAAGGACCAGGTCGCCGGCTCGGCGCGCTTCAAGAACGTCTATGGGAAGTATGCCGGAGGCAGCGAGATGAAATCCGGGTCGATGGACATGGAAGGGTATGCGATAACGGTGCCGCATTTCTCGCCGCACCCGTACCTGCTGCAGCTCCATGAGTCGTTCG
>JAWOLP010000020.1:0-4201 GCA_033853355.1 Candidatus Micrarchaeia archaeon
GGAGGGCCACGATGGGCTACCTCATCGCGAGCAAGGACATAGACAAGATATACCCTGTCAGCGACCGCATAGGGATGACGATCGCCGGCGGCGTCGGAGACGCCCAGACGCTCATCCGGTGGATGACCTCGGAGATCAAGCTCTACGAGCTCAAGCACGAGAAGCCGATGACCGTGGAAGCCGCGGCCACCCTTCTGGCCAACATACTCACCCAGTACAAGTTCTACCCCTTCTTCGTTCAGCTGCTCATCGGCGGGGTGGACGAGAAGGCCCGGCTCTTCTCGGTGGACATGCTGGGCGGGATCACCGAGGAGAAGCTGACCTCGACCGGCAGCGGCTCCCCCATAGCCTACGGTGTCCTCGAAGAACTCTATCACCATGACCGCGACGTGGCGACCAACCTGCAGATCGCTGCCAAGGCAGTGTCCGCAGCGATGAAGAGGGACGCAGCCAGCGGCGAGAGGGTGGACCTGGTCTCAATAACCAAGGCCGCCGGCTTCAAGAGATACGAGAAAGAAGAGATATCGAAGATACTCAGCTCCTAATCAGCCTTCCTTTTTTTTAGCCGATCCGTTCAGTTCCGTTTTTTTCTTGCATAAGCGCATTTTTACGATTACGAGGTGTTTCTATTGCACTATAAGGATATCGTCAAGAGGATCAGCGAGATAATGCCGCCCGACTGCGAGGTCACGAAGGTCGAGCCCGAGGGCCTCTCGACGGTCATCTACATAAAGAACATACAGGCGTTCTACTCCAACGACCGGCTCATCAAGGAGCTGGCTAGCGCGCTGAAGAAGAAGGTCACGATACGCGTCGATCCGGCCGGCCTGAGCAACATGGACGAGGCCAAGGCCATGATAGAATCCCTCGTCCCCAAGGAGGCCGACATCAAGAGCATCACCTTCGTGCCGGAGATGTGCGAGGTGAGGATCGAGGCCATCAAGCCGGGCCTTGTCATAGGAAAGGGCGGCTCGATTCTCAAGGAGATCATGCTCCGCACCAGCTGGGCGCCCGTAACCCTGAGGGCCCCGACCATGCCGTCGGCGACGCTTGACGGAGTCCGGAAGATAAACGCCCTCGAGGCGGGCGAACGCAAGAAGTTCCTCGTCGGCATAGGCAAGAAGATCTGCCAGCCGGCCCCGCCCGGAGACTGGATCCGCGTGATGGCCCTCGGAGGCTTCCGCGAAGTGGGCCGCTCGTGCCTGCTGGTCCAGACCCCGAACAGCAAGGTGCTCATAGACGTCGGCGTGAACCCGGCCACCGGAGACCCGACCAAGGCCTACCCGTACCTGAACATGACCGGCTTCTCGCTCAAGGACATAGACGCCATAGTCGTCAGCCACGGCCACATGGACCACATGGGCTTCCTGCCCTACCTCTTCGCCTACGGCTACGAGGGGCCGGTCTACTGCACCCCCCCGACGAGGGACTTCATGGTGCTGCTCCAGCAGGACTACCTGAACCTGTGCAAGAAGGCTTTCAACGTGGACCCCCCTTACACGAAGAAGGACATCTACAAGGAGCTGCGGAACATCATCACGGTCGATTACGAGGAGGTCGTCGACATCACGCCCGAGATAAAGATGACGCTCTACAACGCCGGCCACATGCTCGGCAGCGCCAGCGTCCACCTCCACATCGGCGAGGGCGCGCACAACCTCGTCTATTCGGGCGACATCAAGTTCGGCTTCACCCGGCTTTTCGACCCGGCCACCACCCACTTCCCCAGGCTCGAGACGCTCTTCGTCGAAAGCACCTACGGAGGGCGGAACGACATCTCGGTCAACCGCTTCGACAGCGAGAAGCGCCTCTTCCAGATAATCAAGGACGTGGCCGCCAACCGCGGGAAGGTGCTCATACCCGTCTTCGCGGTCGGCCGCGCGCAGGAGATGATGCTCGTGCTCGAGGAGATGGCAAGGCGCGAGCCCGACTTCAACATCCCTATCTACATCGACGGCATGATCATGGAGGCCTCGGCCATCCACACCGCCTACCCGGAATACCTGCGCGAGCAGCTCCAGAGGAGGATTCTCTCGGACCGCAGCCCCTTCGAGTCCCCGCTCATCCGGGTGGCCAAGGGGATGACGAGGGAGGAGATAGTGAACGGGGAGCCGGCGATAATACTCGCCCCCTCAGGCATGCTCACCGGAGGCCCCTCTTACGAGTACCTCAAGCTCATGGCGGACGACCCGAAGAACGCGCTGCTCTTCGTCGGATACCAGAGCGCGCTCTCGCTCGGCAGCAAGGTGCAGCGGGGCATGAAGGAGCTCCCGATACTCGGCGACGACGGGAAGATGAAGACGCTCAACATAAACATGCGCGTGGAGACCGTCGAGGGCTTCTCGGGCCACTCGGACCGCGCGCAGCTCATGGCCTACCTCAAGAATCTCCGGCCGATGCCGGAGCGCGTGCTCACCATGCACGGCGACTGGGGCAAGACCGAGGAGTTCGCCCGCTCGATCGGCATGATGCTGCGGAAGGATTCGCGCGCCCTTGCCGACCTCGAGGCCGTTCGCCTCAAGTGAGCCTCTCGCTCTCGATCAGGGCCTCCAGCTGCTTCCTTTCCCAAGGATATATGACCCACGCCGACGTGCTCATCACTGAATAGTCCGGCTTGCAGGAGGAGCTTGGGTCTGCGTGGATGACCGCGGTCCGGATGCTCGCCGCCCCTTTCCGCTTGAGGTGGCTTTTCGCAGCCCGGAGGGATTTCCCGGTCCCGGCCCCGTCGTCGACGATAAGGACGTGCTTGCCCTCCACGTCCATGCAGAGGTCCTGCGTGATGCGGGGCTTCCTGAACGTCTTGCCTATGCCATGGTACGCCTTCATCCCCAGGTAGCCGAAAGCCTCCACCCCCAGCAGGTCGGAGAGGATCCTGGCAGGCACCAGGCCTCCCCTGCCGAGCCCGATGATGATGTCGGGGCGGTAATCGATCCTCGCGGCAAGCCGCTCGCAGCAGGAGATGGCTTCCTTCCATTCCATGAACCGGGGCGCCTGCATCATTTCCCACCCAGCTCGCGCTCTATCTCGTGCCTTTCCCACGGGTACCCTATCCAGGAGCTCGTCGTCATGACATAGAAATCCGGCTTGAACTGTGAGTTCGGCTTGTAGTGGAGGGTCGCCACCTTGACCGCCGTCGCGCCCTTCCTGCGCAGGTATTCCTTGGCCACGAGCAGGCTCCTGCCGGTGTCGGCCACGTCGTCGACCAGCAGGACGCTCTTGCCGGAGAGATCCATCGTGAGCTCCTGCGTTATGAGCGGGAATTCGGCCGCCCTCTTCATTCCTTTGTAGAACTTCATCCCCACGATCCCGACCTCATCGACGCCGAGGATGTCGGAAATCAGGCGCGCCGGCACGAGGCCGCCGCGCGAAAGCCCCACTATCATGTCTGGCCTGAAGTCTATCTTCCTGGCGAGCTGCTCCGCGTAATCGACCGTCGCCTCCCACCCGATCCACAGTATATCCATGCGTGAGGGATTGCAGCCGATATTTTTAACATTTCAGCAGCCGGAACGGGAGAATCTTTAAAAGGATTTCTTCGTTATAAGCACATCTTTCAGGTGAACGCATGAAACCGCTGAGACTGGACGAGGACGAAGACTGGGAAGACGAAGACACGGAAGACGACGAATGGGGAGACGAGGAAGAGGACGAGGATTGAAGCGGTGATCCTTTGCGGCCTTTCCGGTCAGAGGAAGACGAAGATTTCGATGAAGAGGATTTCGAGGACGAAGACTGGGGGGATGAAGAGGACGAGGATTGATCCCCCTTTTTATCATCTTTTTAACCTTACACATCAATATCTTCTTGTCCGGGCTCGTAGCTCAGTCTCGTTTTGCTAATTTTTCGCTTCGCGAAAAATGCAAAACAAAGAGTAACTTGGATAGAGCGGCAGCCTTCTATTGTTGGGAAAGGATGGAGACCCCGTTTTGGGCCGCCTTTTCCCAAAAGGCGGCAGCTGTAGGTCGGGGGTTCAAATCCCCCCGGGCCCGTTTTCGTTCACTGGCCTCGCTCTTCGAGCTCGGCGTGAACGTGCTCCTATGCGACATCCGGTCCTTCTCTATTGATAAAAGACGCCAAAACTTCCTGAGTCGGCCTTTCCTAATCCTTAGCTGAGGTTAAAGGCCGGCGAAACTTCATGAGGCTAACCTATTTGCCTACAGGAAGGCAAATCATCAGCCAAAAAGGGCAAATCAACAAGCCA
>JAWOLP010000021.1:0-5975 GCA_033853355.1 Candidatus Micrarchaeia archaeon
ATTTAGGGCATTTATCCAAATCCATTCACCTATATTAATTGTAACAATATATGTAGAAACCAATATTTAAGCTTTAGCTTTCTTGGCCTTGGCCGGACGCGGCGTCTTGAGCGCTGCGATTGCCTTCTTGAGGGGCTTTATCTTGTCCTTCCTGCCTTCCCCCCGCAGCTCGAGGATAGCCTTCTCCAGGTCGGCTATCTTGGCCGTCTTGTCGGCATCGCTCATGGAATCCAGTTCGGTCTTCTTGATGACTGCCATCGAAACCCTCTCCTTCACCTTCTGGGTCCGCCCGGCCTGTGGCCGTAGCCTCCCCTGCGGTCCCCTCCGCCACGGTGGGGGGGCTGCCGCCTCTGCTCGCCCTGCTTCTGCTCTTCGGTGGGCGTGGCCCCTGGGACCGCGGCCTCGGCCTTGTTCTCGCTGACCTCGGTAGCGGCCTCTATGACCTTCGGCAGGACGACCTGGGTCGTCTTCTTGTCAGGGAACACCGTTCCCGGAGGGACTATGCGCACGAGTATGCCGATGACCCCGGAGCGCGTGTTCGCGTTCAGGTGGGCCACGCGGATGAGCCTGGCCGGCTCGCCGGCCTTGGGGATGTATCCGGCCACCACGCGGAGGCTCTTCGCCCTCGCGCCCTTGGCGCCGATCTTGCCCGCGGCGACGATCTCGGCCCCGAGCGCTCCTGCCCGGATGACCTCGCGGAGGAGGTAGTGGAGGACCGCCCTCACCTTCTTGCCCATCTCGATGTACTTGGCCGCCCTCTTCGCCACCATGCGCGGCTCCAGGAAAGGCTCGCGCACCTCGATGACGCTGATCTGCGGGTTCTCGATCTTGAACTCCTGCTTAATCGTGTCGGTCAGCTCGTTGATGAGCCTCCCCTTCTTGCCGATTATCCTGGCCGGGTTGGTGACCTCGAGCGTGATCCTCGTCACGAGGGGCGTCCTCTGGATGTCGACGCTGGCCAGGCCTGCCCTGTCAAGCTTCTTCTCCAGGAACTTCATGACCTGGTACTTGCTGAAAGGCTCCTCGATAAGCTTCTCCTGGTATATCATCATGAATCACCTTTTGTTGTGCTCCCCGTGCTGATGAGGCGACTGCTCGCGCTTCTTCTCCTCATCCTTTATCTTCTCGGCCTCGTGCTTGTGCTCGCCCTGCTCCTTGGCTTCTTCGCGCAGCGATGGGACCGGGGCCTTCTTCTCTTCTCCCCCGACGACCGGAGCGGCTTCCTTCCCCTCGGCTTTCTTCGCTTCGGGCTTCTTGGTCTCGGCCTTGGAGGGTTCTGGCCTCTTAGCCTCCTCCTTCTTCTTCGGAGGGGTGACGGTCACGCCCTTGGGGACTTCCGAGCCCTTGAGGACTATCTCGACCCGGGAGGTCTCGAGGAAGGACCGCGCCTGGCGCCCTTTCGGGGCCATCCTCGGGTAGATCTCCTTCTTGTTGGCTGATGCCGCGAGTATCGTGTACGTCTCGCCGAGGCCGAGGGTCCTGCCGTTTGAGATGGCGCTCTGGAGGGCTTTGAGGACGATCCTGGCGGCCTTCTCAGGGTAGCGCCCCTTCCTCCCGCCGAGCTCGCGGCGGTGGCCGAGGTTCCGATTGTGCCTCCTGAAGAGGACCGGCACCTCGCCCTCGGAGGCCTTTTCGAGGAACGGAACGGCCCAGTCGGTCTTCTTGTTCCGAATCACCCCGCAGACCTCCGAGAGGTCCTTGTACGAGGCGTTCACGCCCTCTATGCGCGCGCGGGCGCAGTTGTCCGGCACTTCAGATGAGTATCCTTTCATGTGCATCACTTCAGCGGCACGAACTTCGAACCCCTAGTCGCTCCGACACCAGGGCCTGAATGCAGTACCCTGCCGGTGCAGTGCGAATAGTCGCCGAGCCTTCGGCCGATCTTGTTGAGCGTGATGTCCACCTTCTTGAACTCCTTGCCGTTGTGGACCCCGAAGGTCAGGCCCATCCACTCAGGCAGTATTATCGCCTCGCGGATGTGCGTCTTGATCAGCTTCTTGGGGTTCTTCTTCTTGATCTCGCGGACCTTCTCGACGAACCTCTTGAGCCTGGGGTTGACCTTCATCCGGAGGAGCGTCCTCCGGTTGCGCGAGCTTATCAGCTTCAGGAACTCCTCCTGGCTGATCGAAGCCACGTTCTCCTCTTCAAAGCCTTTCCATGTGTCTTTCTTCATGTGAATACCTCACTGCTCGGCCGAAGCCTCCAGGGTCCTCTTTCCTTTGCGGCGCCCTGTCTGCCGTGCCGCTATGTGGCCGACCTTCCCTCCGGGCGGAGTGCTTCTGGCAACAGTCGTCGGCTTTCCGACGTGGTGCTGCTTGCCTCCGTGCGGGTGGTTGTAGGCCGCCTGGTGCACGCCCCTCGGCACTGGCCAGAGGCGGTGGAGCGCTGTCTTCTTGTAGAACTGGTTGCCGGCCTTGAGCATCGGCTTCTCGAGCCTGCCCCCGCCGGCGATCACGCCGATCTGGGCCCTGCACTCGTTCGAGAGCACGACCGTGGCCCTGCTCGGCAGCTTGAGATATACGATCTTGCCTTCCTTCGCCACAACGTTCGCGTAGGAGCCTGCTGCCTTGACTATCCTCCCGCCGTCGCCGGGGTTCCGCTCTATGTTGAACACGTACGCGCCGTCCGGGATGCGGTAGAGCGGGAGGACGCTGCCGAGCTTCAGCCTGCCCTGCGCGCCCACGTCTATCTCGTCGCCCACGGCGATGCCTTCAGGGGCGAGCAGCATGCCGCTCTCGTTGTTGTCGTACTTGACCTTCATGAGCGGCGCGGTCCTGGCCGGGTCGTCGACGAAACCGACCACCTTGCCCTTGAGGACGCCGGTCTTCTCGATGTCGTCGTAAGCCCTGTAGGCCAGGTCTGCCTTGTAGCGGTGGCCCGGGGATATGTACCTCGGGGAGCCCCGCCCTCTTTTCTGCTGCTTTAATCGCTTACCCATAAGTGTTCACCTTAATGACCATCAGGCTATCATCTTCAGCTTCGTCGCCACGTCGTCGGCCTTCGAGGACTTGTCGAGGCGGACGAAAGCGTGCTTCTTCCCCTTCGGGGTCACGAACGTCCGCACCGAGGCGACCTTCACCTTGAACATCTTCTCCACTTCGGACTGGATGTCCTTCTTCGTCGCCGCGAGCCCCACCTCGAAAGTGAGGGTGTTCTCGTACTCGATCTTGCTTATCGCCTTTTCCGTCTTCACCGGTGCTATGATAATCATGCAAATCCCTCCTCACTGGGCGAACCTCTTCGCGATCTGGGGTATCGCGCTCTCGGAGAACATGGTGAGCCTGCCGGGGTGCGTGCCCGGAGCCAGGTCCTTCACGCTCAGCTCGCTGGCCTTGACCACATCCACGCCCGGAAGGTTCGAGCCGACCACCGCGGCGCTGGAGTCCGAGACCACGATGAGCGCGGATTTCGTCCCGTTCCTCTTGGCCTTCTCGACGAATTTCGCGAGGTTGAGCGCCGTGAGGACCTTCAGGACGTCCTTGGTCTTGCTGAGCTTCTCGAAGCCCGACTCGAGCACTATCGGGAGCGCTACGCCGATCTCGGCGTTCGCCCTCTTGACGACCGCGTTCCGGTCGACGCTGTACGACAGCGCGCTGGCGAGCGCCTTGAGGTGCTCTTTCTTGTTTATGCGCTCGACTATGACCTTCTGCGGTTTCGGCGGGTGGGCCCTGCGCCCCTTGACCGCGTGCGGGACCCTCTTGACCTTGCCCAGCTGGCCTCCCGGAAGCACCTCGTGCGGGAGGTGCGGGATGCCTTTGTTCTTCACCGTGCCGAAGTCCTCCTTCCGCCCGCGGTACCGCGCGCTCGTCTCGAGGCCGGCGAACTTGTAGTTGCCTTTGGGCTGGTAAGTCCGGCTCTCCTCGCTCAGGACAGCCCTCTTCACGAGGTCCGCCCTCTGCGGGGACTCGAAGACCCCTGGCAGGTCGATCTGCCTTAGCGCCTTTCCTTCAATAGAGTATACTGTGGCTTTCATATGAACACCTACTTGGGCTGCAGGGACACGTATCCCAGAGCGATCTCCTTGGGCTGCGCCACGGGCGAGCGCACAGCCAGCCTCAGCTTCACCAGCCTCTTGCTCGGCCCGGGGACCGACCCCTTCACGAGCACGTAATCGTTCTTCACGAAGCCGTAGTCCGGGAACCCGCTGGAGGGGTTGACCTCCTCGGGCTTCTGGCCTATCTTGAGGATCCTCTTGTTGAGCTCGGTCCTCTTGTGGTAGCCGGTCTGGCCCGCCTGCGGTACGGTATAGAGGACGTATGCCGGGTGCCACTGGCCGAGGGTTCCGACGTGCCTCCGTTTGCCGGTGGCCTTCCTCCTCTGTATGGAGACGCCGAACCTCTTGACAGCGCCCTGCCAGCCCTTCCCGATCGACACCGAGACGACATCGACGTACTCGCCGTTCTTGAACACGTCGCCGACGCGGAGCTCCTTGCCGATCATGCTTTTGCAGTATTCGAGCTTCTCCTTGCCGTCCTTCCCGCCGCAGCCGAGCTCCATCCTCTCGATGTGCTTCTTGCCCATGCCGGTCTTGGACGGCAGGGCGGCCACGAGCAGGCGGGCGTCGTCCACCGAGGACTCGTCGACCGCTTTCGGCGAGCGCTTCTTCCGCACTCCGATGAGCTTGAGCGACTTCTCGTCGGTGGCGAGGATGTCCCCGACGGAGTTCTTCCCGCTGTAGCAGCGGACGCCATAGACCACCATCGGCGGGACCTCGATCACAGTGGCCGGGCTGACTATCTCCTGCCCCTTGGTCGGCGACTCGCTGTCGTCGACGTAAGACACGTGCGTCATGCCGGCCTTGTAGCCTGCGAACCCGAGAATCCTCTTGTCGGCCTCGCCCTGCCAGTATACCCTGGCGTTCTGGCTCTGCGCCCTTTTCCTCGGCCTGTGGGCCATAGAACCCCTGCGGGGTCTTCGTATGTCGGTCAATCTATCACATTTTGCCTTGCGTTGCCCGTTTTTTTCAGGACCCGGCCGTAACCGTGTCCCTACTTGTTCGGGACTCCGCAGCTTAAGCTGCGAAGTGTATGGTTTGCCATTTTCGCGAAGCGAAAATTAGCAAACCAAAACCGCCGGAAATAATTGGACTATTTTATGTTTGATTCGAAATGTTTATAATACTAAGGTGAGCGGGACGTCGGCTGGCGCGGGTTCAGCATGTTTTCGATGGAGGTCAAAGCGGCCTGCGCGGCTTCCCTCACCCTCGCGTCCGCATCGGTGTGCTTCAGTCCCCGGAGGGATTCCTGGATGTCGAGCGCCCTCCGGAGGAGCAGGGCCGGGAAGAACCTCAGGTCTATCTCGCTTCCGAGCGTGCGCTGCATCCTTCTCTGCTCGCGGAGGACAGGGAAGAACCGGTCATCGATGTCGCTCTTCTGTATGGGACGCATGTTCAGCTCGAGATAGCGCTCGAGCGTCCGCACCGCCTCGAGGCGCACGGCCGGCGACGGGTCGCGCAGCCGCTGGAGTATCTGCCCGTACTGGTCCACCTTCTCGGGCACCTGCCTGTTCAGCTGATCCTGGTCCGGCGTCTTCTGCCTTGGCCCTGCCATGAACGGTTTATTGGCGGCCCGCTATTTATATCTATCCGGCCGGATCCTGGCTTCCTCCAGACAGCTGGCCGCCTGCTCTGGCCCCCTGGTCCGGATTTATAATCAGTTCCGCCCATCTTCCTTGGAGAAAGCGCCCTTGCGTTGCCCATGCACCGAACCGGCGACTGTCCATGCCCGTTCATGGCCATTCACAGGATGATTAATAGTTCGTTCATGGACGTAGTCAAACGAAGATATGAGAAGCATTTGGGTGTTTGTCCATGAAAATGTATGTTTATAAATGTTGTCAAACATATATTATCATGTATAATAAGCCCCCCGCCCACATCACAGGCTGATCCATATGACCTCAGAGAGACCCATAGGCTTGAGCAGGAAATACTTGACCCGCCAGCCTGAGGCCTCCCGCGAGGAGATAGCCCGCCT
>JAWOLP010000022.1:0-56722 GCA_033853355.1 Candidatus Micrarchaeia archaeon
GCCCTGGCCCGGATAGACGCGGCAGTGAGCGGTGGCGGATTGAAGAGAGCCGGGTGAAGAGGCCCTTTTCAGGAGCTGTTGAGCGGGCAGCCGGTCGCGGCGCTAAGATCCTGCATCGAAAGGACGCCCTCGTGCCTGCTGCCGTTCTGGAACTGCCACGTCGGATAAGTCGTTATCTTCGCGTCTATGCACGCCGGGGTCTGCGCCGAGGCGTCGGGCGTGGAGCACTCCACGTAGGTGGCGTATTTCCAGCTCGAGCCGAACTCGGCCTTCTGGTCCTTGCAGTGAGGGCACCAGAAAGCCCCGTACATCGTCACGTTGTGCGCGCTGAGGCACTTGGCGAACGAATCGTACTGGCCGGGCGCGTTCGAGAGTATCAGGTAGGCTGCTGCCACCACGACGATGAAAACGCCGGCGATTATCATGGTCTGGTTGTTTTTCACGAGGTTTTAATGGCAGGTTCGGATTTATAAAACTTGCCCAGGGAGGGGCTATGCTTTCCGTCAGTAGGCTGCCCCGGCCGATGTTGTCGCTGAAAGTGATAACATATATAAAATCTGCCCGGCTAATCATATTCCGGATGTCGTTTTTCAAGAAAGCCCCCAGGCTGATGGATATCGAGGAGCGCCCGCTCGGGATGCAGAAGCGGCGGGGGGTGGGTTTCCTCCTTCCCCACACCAGGGACCATCTTGCCCTCATGCCGCTCGTATCAGGGATCTCCAAGGGCCTGCGTGCGAAGGGGATCGCGGCCGAGACGCATTCGGTCGAGGACATGAGGGGCCAGGTGATCTCGCTCTCGGTCCGGCTGTCGGCTATCAAGTTCCGGAAAAAGGAGAGGGGGGCGCTGGAGACCCTCTTCGAGCTGCGGGATGCGCTGGTGAGGCTGATGCTCGCCTGCAGCATCCTGGCCGTGAATCCAGGGGGGAACCTGGTGGAGCTCCAGACCCTGGGGCGCGATTACCGGCTCGGAGACCGGTTCGCCGCCGCGAGCGGCTACTTCCGGCTGCCTCAGACACGCGTCCTGCATGCGAAGGCGTACCTGGCGACCTTCGAGGAGCCGATCGGCCGCGGGATCCGCCTGCTCGGCGCTGCGGGCGGCGACGAGCGGCTGTCGAAGGCAGCGCGGATATTCTCGCTCGAGGAGTCCAGGGTCCGCCCAGAGGCCGGCGAGGGCCTGGGATTCCTCTCGCGCAACCTGTCGAGGGCGGCCCTTATCAGCATCCCCGCGCCCTGCTTCGACAACCCATACGAGGAGAGGGAGAGGTACCACTTCACCGAGTTCGAGAGGGAGTATGGGGAAGGGATGGCGGCGGCGAACACGCTCGGGGACGAGGATATAAAAGCGATCCTCGCCGCGCTCTCATAGGCTCAGCGCATCCAGTTCCATTCCCTGGAGTTGTACCTGCCGGCGGCGAGGGCCGTGGCGCGCGCCGTCTCGGCCGCGGTAGGAGGGGCCTCGTAGCGCTCCTTCCCTTCCATGAAACCCTCGACGAGCGCGCGGTAGAGCGAGTCCCGGCTGGCGCCGCTGAGGGCGCTGACTGATGTCACCCGGTCCTTGGCCGCCGAGATCATCTTGTCCTTTATCTTCTCGTCCGAGACCTTCAGGAGCGAGAACATCCGCTCCACGTCGACCGAATAGAGGACGGTGCCGTGCTGGAGGAGGGTCCCGCCCCGCCTGGTCTGGGCGTTGCCGGATATCTTCCTGCCGCCAGCGACTATGTCGTTGATGGGCTTGAAGCCCGATTCGATGCCGAGGAGCGAGAGGGAGCGGATGATCCAGCCGCATATCTCGCGGTAGGACGAGAGGATGTCCTTGGAGAACATGCGCTCCGGGGCGATGACGCTGTAGGTGATCTCGCCCGCGGTGTCGTGGTAGACGGCCCCCCCGCCGGTCCTCCTGCGGACGACAGAGACCCCTTCCATCCTGCACCGCTCGACGTCTACTTCCTTCTCCAGGCTCTGGAAATACCCTATCGATACGGCAGAGGGCCGCCAGCCGTAGAAGCGTATGGTCGGCGGGCCTCCGGCGGATACGCTCTCGCTGATGGCCTCATCCAGGGCCATGTTCGATGCCGCGTCGCCCTCCGAGTAGCCGATGAGCCGCCATCTCATCCGACCGCCTTCCTGAACATCCGGGCGAGGTCTTCCGGGGCCACGCCGATGAGGACCGCCCCCCGGGCGGCTTCCCTGAGCCTTTCCGCGACGGCGCCTTCAGCGGCCGAAAGCGGAAGGCCGCGGAGGGATCCCTCGAGGTCGGTTATCCGCTCCTCGGGGTGGAGGAAGAAATCTCCGGTGATGCTGGCGCGGCTGACTTTCCCGCCCTCTTCCCAGAGCTCGATGCAGACGAGCTTCCCGCCCGGCACCTTCTCCTCGCACCTCATGGGAGGGATAGGAGCGGCAAAGGATTTATCCCTGCCGATTCAGCGTATCACGCTCCTTCCGAAGGCGACGAAGAGCGCGACGGAGGCGGCCAGGAAGGCGAACGGCGCCTCGTAGCCGTAGGCTGAGATGACCAGCCCCCCTAATGAGAGGAAGAGGAACTCACCGATACGCAACGGGACGTAGAGCACACCGATCTCGGTGGAGACGTCCCTGCTCCGGTACACCTGGTCCACCAGGATGTATTCGGCGACGATATTGCTGCAACCGGTCCCGAAGGCCAGGAGGACGAGGAGTGGCAGGACATCGGAGCCGGCGAGCGGGAAGAGGGCCAGCGCCGGGACCGCTGCGAGCGAAAGGGCGATGAGCGTCCTCTTGCTTATGTCGAGCCTCATGAGGGCGATCGAGGTGACCGCGGTGGCGAGCGAGAGCAGCGCCATCATGAGCCCGGTCTGCTCGTACTGGAAGCCGAGGGCGGCGGTGAGGTAGACCGGCAGGAGGAACTGGGTCATCATGTTGTATGCAAGCCAGATGAGCATCTGGAGGAAGGCAGAATACCAGAAAGTCCTTGGCCGGCTCTTGAAGACCCTGGCCAGCTCGGAACGGTTCAGCGGGCGATGGCCGTCTTCCCACCTCACCTTGGGCAGGACGATCGCCGCCATCGCGAGCGAGAGGGCGAGCAGGAATCCGAAGGCCCCGATGAACGAGAGCGCGGCGATGACGAAGCCTATGGCGAGCCGCGCGAGGCCGTCCGCCAGCTGGCGGTAGTTGGAGAAGCGGGTGAGGATCTCCCTGGCGTCTCCCCCTCCTTTCCTGGCGATGACTTCGGTGCGCACGACCGCCCAGAAGGCCGAGGAGCGGACGCCCTCCAGGAGCACGCCGATCGCGAAGAGGAGCGGGGATCCGCTGACCATGTAGACGGCTATGGCGAGGGCGGTCATCGCGGCATAGACGCCAACCACGCGGCCGGTGCCTTCCTCGTCCGCGATGCAGGCGAACACGATGCGGAGCACCATGAAGGTGAGCGGGCCCACCGCGAGGATGAGCCCGATGCTGCCCACGTCGATGCGCTTCTGGACCAGGTACAGCGGCACGGCCACCGAGAGCGCTGAGACTATGAACGTGTAGAGGACGTTGACGGAGATGAGCCTGCGCATCGCCGCCTCATGCCCGCCCGAAGCTCCGCTCGTCTCCATCCCTTTCGACCTTGGCTAGCCCCCTTTCTGGGGCCTGGGGTGCTGATATGTGCGCGGGATGGATTAAAATAGTTGTATCGGAAAAGGGATGCGATGGAAGTCCTTATCTCCGGCAAGGCATTCCCGGTCAGCAGGGCGTACACGTCCAACAGGAACGCCGTGGCCAAGCTCAGGGACGGGGTCATAATGATCTCCCTCCCATCCAGATGGCCGGCGCAGGAGAAGGACCGCGTCGCTGGGAACCTGCTCCGGAGGGCCGTGAAGGCTATCGAGAGCGGCAGATGGAGGCACGATGGCGGGAAGGTGGGCTTCAGCCACGGCACCACCGTAGCCGCCATGGGCAGGGAGTTCGTGATAGAGATCGCGCGATCCGCGCGCTTCTCGAGCAGGTTCGACGGAAGGACCATCCTGGTGATGGCGGACATGTCGCATCCCGAGGCACGGGGGAGGATCGCCGCGATCGCGAGGAAGCGGATCGTGGCTGAGGTCATGCCTGCCCTG
The DNA here is from genome assembly GCA_033853355.1 of Candidatus Micrarchaeia archaeon. Taxonomy (GTDB): domain Archaea; phylum Micrarchaeota; class Micrarchaeia; order Anstonellales; family Bilamarchaeaceae; genus Bilamarchaeum. The sequence goes on from JAWOLP010000022.1 coordinate 4,077, forward strand.
GAGGAGCGCGTCCGCTCCCTCAACGACCTCCACTTCGGCTCGCGCATCTCGTCGCTTTCCGTGCGCGACACTTCGAGCAGATGGGGGAGCTGCTCCAGGGAGGGCGACATCAGCCTGAGCTTCAGGCTGCTGTTCATGCCCCAGGAGATCCTCGATTACGTGATAATCCACGAGCTGGCGCACACGAGGTACCGCAGCCATGGGAAGAGGTTCTGGGAACTCGTCGGAAGGGCGGTGCCGGACCACAAGGAGCGCCGGAGATGGCTCCGCGAGAACGGCATGGACTACCCGAAGGCCTTGCGGCCGGACGAAGGCGCTCCGGCGGTGGGCGGGATCCCGGGCGAAGCCGGGAGAGACAAGGGGTCGCGAGGGCAGATGATCATCACGGAATTCGTCGAGGAGCCTTATTGAGGGGCGATGGCATGGGATATCCAGAGGAGACGGTGACCACCGGCGCGAAAGGGAAGAGGGAGGCCCGCGTGGTCCGGAGCAGGGGCGACGATTTCATAGTCTATGGGTATGTGGACGTCGAGAGCGGGAAGGAGGAGGCCAAATACTCCATCCTGATGCGCAAAGGCCCTGACGAGCTGGAGCACATCATGATCGTGCCGACATCAGGAGGAAGGGAGCTGGTCGTGAAGCATGTCGTGGAGAAGAAGCCGCAGCCGAGATGGTTCTACGACCCGGAAGGGGAGAAGGTCGTGAAGTTCTGATATTCATTCCCCGATGACCTTCACCAGCACCCGCTTGGGCCTCTGTCCGTCGAACTCGAAGTAGAATATCTGCTCCCACGGGCCACGGTCCAGCTTTCCGTCCGTCACCGCCATGACGACCTGGTGGCCAATGAGCTGGCGCCACATATGCGCGGCGGCGTTATCCTCTCCCGAATCGTTGTGCCGGTAATCACCACGGTAAGGGACCAGGCGCTCGAGCATGCGGAGGTAGTCGCCGTGCAGGCCTGTTTCGTCGTCGTTGACCACGACTGCCGCCGTGATGTGCATCGGATTGACGAGCACGAGGCCCTCCTTGACCCCGCTTTTCGAGACCGCTTCCGCCACCTTGTCCGTTATCCTGACTATCTCGATTTTTTTCGATGTCTTCATGGTGAGGTATTCAGTCAAGCCCTTCAAGCCACCACCCCTTCATGACGGCTGCGGATAGGCGAAGCGTGCGATCGAGTCCCTCGCAGAGGCGAAATGCGAGGCCGCCGCGGCATGGTCTCCCGCCTCCATCGCGTCGACGGCCTTCCCGAGCGCCTCGAGGACAGGGCCGAGGTACATGTCCGGCTCCTTTCCGAGCTCGTCCAGGATGAATGTCGGCTTGTTCGCCATCACGAACAGCTTCAATGAATCGATATGCTCCCGCGCGCGGTCCTTGTTCCCGTCGCGGACGTTGCGGTAGATCGCCCGGAGACGGCCGAGCTGGTAATCGACGTTGAGGCCCACGGGCGGCTGGATGCCTTCCTCAGCCGTCTTTATGAGACGCTCCGCATCGCGGTTGTCCCTCCTTTTCACCCGGAACATGTCTGCCTGGGACCTGATGAACTCCAGTGCCGGGCCGCTGTGCTTCCTGAACCGGAGCATTTTCCTCATCTGGTCGAGCGCCTCGATCTTCGCCCGATCCGATACGGAATAAGCATGGATAGCCTGCGGCATCTCCGAGAACCTCGAGAGCTGCGAGAAGAGCCAGCGGTCGCGCTCCAGCCGGAGGGCGCATTCCTTCTGGAGGTTGAATTCGACGATGCCGGCCACCTGGCGGTCCCTCCATGCGCTGAGCCTGTTCCTGATCGAGACCATCACCGCCAGCCCCCGTGAGAACTCCATATCGCGCTGCCCGCCTTCGGGCAGCGAAGCGGCCTTGCGGAATTTCTCCGCGGCCCACGCGATCCGGCCCCTCGCGACCATCTTCTTCACCGCCACCTCTTTCCGGGCGAGCGCCTCATCGACGGCGCCGAGGGCCGCAAGCGCCGCTTCGATGTCGGCCTGGGCAATCCCGCGCTTCCTCTCTCCGAGGGCGAGGTTGGCTTCCGCGAGCTCGGCGAGCAGCGCATCGGTTTCGGCGATCTCGGACTGGTATCCTGAGCGGAGGTGCTTTATGGTCCGCACCGCGCTGATGATATGGGTGTCGAACCGCACAAGGGTCCGCGGCACGTCCCCGTCCTTCAGCCTGGCCTCGATCTCCTGCCAGCTCTGCCCTTTCAGCCTCTCGTGATCCTCTTTCTTGAACCCCATGCGGACATACCATCGGTCGACGACGATATGGAACCCTTTCAGCGTCCGGCACGGCCTCTGGATCCCTTCCTCATCCGTGCCCATCGAGAGCGAGCCGCTCCTGCGGGAGCACCCCTCATGGAGGGTCTTGGCCTTCCCGAATTCCGTCTTCCGGAGGCCTGCCCTCGTAGCCGCCTCTTCTGCTAAAGCTGTGGATCGCATGCCCAGTATCCTCAGGCGGAGTTATAAAACCGCTCAGTCCGTGCTTCTGGAAGCGCTGGCGGAGGAAGGCGGCGCGTGGTACCCACAGGGAAAATTGAAAGGGATATGGCTGCCCACAAAAAATTTCTGCGAAAAAATATATATGAACAGCCGGCAGGCGTTATCCGGGGGATGAGATGAGCAAGCTTGGACCCGGGACCGCCCTGGAAGCGATACATAACCTATCCCCGCACCTGGGGATGGTCTCGGCCAAGCTTGCCTCATTCTTCAAGCCCAGGGAGATGGAGCCTGAGGATCGCCTGGCCATATACGTAAAGCTCCGCGCAGTGAGAAGGGAGATAAGCCGCATGAGCGGAGGGAGCCGGGACTGCAGGGAGGATGGAACGGATGAAAGGGCAACTTTCGGCGGAGATGCTGATAATGATAGTGGTGATACTGGCGATCGTCGGGATAGCCGCGTCCCAGCTTCTTGGGACCGCAAAGGAGACTGGCGCCAGCATAGACAACCAGACAGAGAGGATAAACAGGCTGGCGGCTGAATCCATGAAGAGCGACGCCGGAGAAGCATGCGTCGATGACAGCGACTGCCTGAGCGGCCTCTCATGCGACGAAGAATTCGTCTGCGGATGATATCTGGACAACCTGGATGAGAATGAGGATAGATCATTTTTCCAGAATCTGCGCCTAGGAGGGGAGAGCATCGCTTCCAAGCGCCTCTGCCCTGGCCGTGCTCTCTTGCGCCCTCTAGGTTCGGGCGGGGCTGGGCTCACCGCCTTTTACGGCGACTCGCCAAAACCCGACAGCCGACAAACCTCTGCTGGCAAGCGGAGACGGGGCAGGCCCAGTATGGGATTACGCCCGCAGTCGGAACCGTTGCCACCGGCATACGTTCGCCGCCGCACCCGAAAAACCCAGGCGCAATAAAGAACCCTCTTTTTCCATATTTAAACATTTCCTCCGGAAATATGACGGATGTCTAATTTGATCGAGTATTTTAAGTCTTTTTCACCAATTCCCCAGCGATGTACCTAGAGATTGCCCTGGCCGTAATCGGGCTTTACCTGATACTCAAAGGCTCCGAATGGGTCACCGACGCGGCCGTGCCGCTGGCGTCCTTCCTCAACACCACGTACATCGCCATAGGGCTTGTCCTCGTATCCGTCCTCCTTAGCCTTCCGGAGCTGATCGTCGCGCTCTCCGCCACGGCCAAGGGGCACACGGACTTCTCGGTCGGCGCCATCATCGGATCCATCACAGTGAACCTGGGGCTGATCATCGGCATCGCCGCCATGATCCGGCCTCTCAAGATACCCCGCCACCTGATCACCCGCGACGCCGTCTTCATGCTGATAGCGACGATAGTCGTCACGCTCATGGTGATGGAGGACCTGAGGGTGACCCAGCGGGACGGCATCGTATTCCTCCTGCTCTTCGTGCCGTATCTGGTGAACCTCTACGAGCAGGAGAAGGCGCTGGCCAAGAAAGAGAAGAAGAAGGAATCGGAGATGATAGCGAAGACGCTTCAGTTCGTCGGGAAGATAGGCGGCGCCGAGATAGTCATCCACGACAGCAGGATCATATTCGTCGGAGGCATCGCGATGCTGATAGGCGGCGCCGAGCTGTTCACCACCTCAGCGATCGGCCTGGCGGCCTCCTTCGGCATCCCGGACCTCCTCCTAGGCCTGACCCTGGGCGCTCTCGGGCCGAGCATCGCCAACCTCGCTGCGGCGATCCAGGCCGTGAAGAGGAACTACGACGAGCTCGCGGTATCCGAGACGATAGGGGCGAACATATTCACCCTTCTGATAACCCTCGGCACGGTCGCCGTCGTCCAGCCGTTCACGATCGACTCCGCGACCGCCGCGGTCACCGCCCCGGCGCTCCTCATCGTCACAGGCGTCTTCTTCGTCTTCGCGATGAGGGGGGTCATAACGAGGAACGAGGGGGTCGTCCTTTTGGGCCTCTATATCCTGGCGAACGCCGCCGAGATAGCGTTCAGGCTCGGCATCCTCAGGCTCTGATGGCGCCCCTGGCAATGGGAACCCAACTGAGGGGGGTCAGATCGCCCATGCCGCGTTCTCGTAACGGCCGTCCAGGATATTTTTCGCTTCGACCGAACCGCTCGCCCTAAGCGCGTCCTTGTCAGCCTCGGACCGGAACGTATAAACGAGGTGGTAGAGGATGTTACCCTTGTTGCCGTCCATGCGCTCGGTCTGGGAGAGAAGGTCCAGGCGGACCTTGCGGGTCCGGTCCGGGTCTTTCCGCGCCAATATCTCTATCGCGCTGGCGACGCTCGACATCAGCCATCTCCCCATGTCGTTGACCCAGAACAGCGGGTTCGCCGCGAGCCGCTCGGCTGAAGGCACGAAGTCCATGCCGAGCGAAGGGGCCGGCAACCTCTTCTTCTGCGCGGAATCATAGAGCGTGAAGAGATCGCCGTGCCCGACAGGCGCATTGTAATCCAGGGACACGAGCGCCTCGAGGAACGGCTCCAGCCTCCTGTCCGTGATGAGGGGCATCGTCCTCACCAGGGCCTCCAGCTGCGAATGCGCTATCGCGAAATCCGAACAGCTGACGTGGTCGCAGTGCTGCGGCCTCATCGCCACGTATCGTTCCGCCATCGACCTGAAAACATCGAAAGCGGCGTCGGAGAGCGTCCTGCCTTTGAGGAAGTCTTCGAGCTTTTTTTCAAGCGCCAGGCGGTAATCGAGCGATGAAACATAGAAATAATCCCGATCGTGCGAGTGCTTCCCGCGCGCGGCATCGAGTGCTGGCCGGGACAGGTAGGACGCCATGAAGGCCGATTCGTCTTCAGGAAGCGCGACGGCGGCCGGTTTCGGGAGGAGCAGCGAGCTGACCACACCGCTGAATATCGTTCCGCGGACCATGGAATCATCCTCTGACGGATGGTATCGGAGATAGCTGGACCTGTGGAGGTATAGCTCGTAGAACCCCCGGAGGCCCTCGTTCTTCTCGATCCCGGCCAGGATCGCCGCGCGCGCCGGGGCGGAATAGCTCCTCTCGCCCAGGACTATCTTCTGAAGCTCTTTTATCGCGGCCGCGTCGTTGCCGCGCACGCCCTTGGCAAGCAGCGGCAGCGCCCGGCTCAACTTCTCCGGATCGGGCTTCTTCGGCAAGACCCTCAACACCCCCATCCGGCTCTTCCCAAGATCATAAGCTATCTGCTTCTGCATTCAATCACGTCAGGGAAATGGAGCGAAAGTATATTTAAATCGATGTTTTTACACTGACTAACACAATAATGCTTCTAGGCTAGGAGTAGAATAAAAGCCGGGTAGAGGAATTGTCCGTTCAACCTTTTGGCTTATCCTGTGCCTATGGCAAAAGCTTGACCAAAAGCCATGAGGATCAGCTCGTCCTCAGGGCTTTTTCCAGGGTTTTTGCCAGAAGCTTGACAGAAGCCAAAAAGCCTCATTGAACCCCTCTACTCCGCTATCTGCGAGTTTTTGGCGCACCTTTTTCCTAAAAAGGTGCGGCTGCAGGCGGATGCATAGCCGATCTGCCAACCCGGCGCGAGATTGCTGCTGGCTTGAACGGAAAGCCATCCAAGGCCAGCCCGGCTGAAGAGGATTAGAAGTCGAAGGGTTAAAATGCCTTTAGGCCCTGCGGTTGGTGCCCTGCAGGACGCGGTCGAGGTTCTCGGAGTTGCGCTCGGCGGACTTCCTGACGATGTCTTCCATCAGGAGGGAGAGGGTATGGAGCCTGGCGCTCTCTACGGCGGATGAACCGGACGGATTGGAGGAATGCAACAGGTGTGCCATGGTAATAATGTGGACAAAAGTGTTTAAAAAGGTATCATTAGGGATGCCGTCCGCTGTGGAGGGCGACGAGCCGGGGGTGGCGCGTTTAAAAACAATACCGGCCATTTTCTTTCGAAGGGCTCATAGCTCAGCTTGGTAGAGCGTCGGACTTTTAATTTCGGGAAAGGCGGATAGCCAAACGGTTTTGGGGCGCCTTTTCCCAAAAGGCGCGATCCGCAGGTCGGGGGTTCAAATCCCCCTGAGCCCGTTTTTGTTCAGTTCCCAGGCTCAGTCCGACGTGGACTTCCAGTTGCCGCCCCAGTTCTTGAAGAAGCCGGCGATGAACCCCAGCATGGCGCCAATCGAGACGAGGTCCGGGGACTGGATGTTGAAGACGGACGTGAATCCCTGCTTCACCGCCTGTCCCAGTATCGGAGTGTAGCTCAGTATCCAGCCGGTTATCGCCCCCATCAGCGCGCCGATTATCGCGAAGAGGAAGATGGCGAATATCCCGATGAGCACGGCGACAAGGCCGACGACCCCTGCTATCACCGCGCCCCAAATGACGCTCATGAATTTCATCCGATCACCGATACCGATGAGAAGAGCGGGTTTATACGGATTGGGGTCCCGGCATCTGCGCAAGGACCAGGGAAGCCGCGTCAGGATAGCATGTGAAGCGGCCTGCGTTGAGGCAAAGCTCCGACCGGTCCATCACCGGGAACCGCAGCAGGCCGGCTCGGTGGAAGAGGATGTCCTCCGTGGTCGACACCACGTACTCATTCCTGATCGCGTCTATGACGGTGTCCCGGACGCACAGGTGGCTCACCCACCCCCCGATTATCAGCGCGTCGACGCGGAGATCCTCGAGATGCCTCTCGAACTCGGCCAGGGTGAAGGCGCTCATGAGGCTCTTGAGGAAACGGGGAGCCTCAGCGCCAGCCGCCGCTGCGAGCTCCGGGAGCAGCGTGGGATGGGACCTGTACATCACGAAGATGGACGGAATGCCGGTGCGCCTTGCCGAAGCCACGACCGATGAGAGGACCGCTATCCCCTCCTCGGCGCAGTCGCGCCGCCATCCCATCTTGTCGCGGTCCTCCTGGGCCATGTCTATGACGAGCAAGGCGGCCTTCCGCGACACGAGCGCACTCATATGGCATGAAGTGATGGGATATGGTTAAAAAGCGAGCCGGCTCACATCTGACCGGACTGGCGGGATGCGGATAGCTCTTCGGATGTCTCCAGGAGGGAGCACTCCCTCCGGAACCATTCGAGGCACATCCGCCTCGCCTGCAGGTTCAGGAGCTCCCGGTTCCCGAAAAGGATCTGGTCGGAGGTCCTGATGCGATAGCCGAGGGAGACGGCCTCGGAGGCGGTCGCCATCACGCATAGGTGGCGGATCCATCCGCCGAGAACTATCGTGTCTATGTCGTAGGCGTTCAGTATCGTCTGGAAGTCCGGCGCGGAGAAAGCGCTCATCTTGGGCTTCCCCACCGTGAGGGCGTCAGGCCCTGAGGCGAGCGCTATCTCGCGGAAGACCTCGCGGGAGCGGGTGCCGGTCACGAGTATCAGCGGCATCCGCGCGGAGCGGAAGGAGGCTATCACGTCGGTGGTCCGCCGGATCCCTTCGGAGAGCGGGCCGTGCTCGTAAGTGAACATGCCCCGGTCCTTCTCCAGCATGTCCACGAGGACGAGGGCGGGGCGCGTGGGCTTGCCAACCTTCGCATGCACTGGGTCGATGAAGCCTGGCATGGTTATAATGTGTCTAGAAGAGGTTATTAAAGGATAAGAAATGAGAAAAGGAAGGGGACGATGAATGCTTAAGCTGACGCCGAGCCCTCAGTAGAGTGGCAGAAGTCCTGGCTGCGAGGCGTCAATGTCAAACGTCGTGGTATAGGTGGAACTCCCACGGGTGCGGCCTCATCCTCACCTGGTCGAGCTCCTTGCGCCTCTTGTGGTCGATCCAGGTCTCGATGACGTCCTTGGTGAACACGCCGCCCTGGAGGAGGTAATCGTGGTCGCTCTCGAGCTCGGAGAGGGCCTCCTCCAGCGTGCCCGGGAGCTTCTTTATCTTCGCAGCCCTCTCGGCCGGCATGTGGTAGATGTTCTCGGTCACGGCTTCCCCTGGATCCAGCTTCCTCTTAATCCCGTCCAGGCCCGCCATCAGCATGGCAGAGAAGGCCAGGTAGGGGTTCGCCGCCGGGTCCGGCGGCCGGTATTCCACCCTCCTCGACGCGGTGTTGGAAGCCTCGGTGACCGGTATCCTCACTGCGGCGCTCCGGTTTCCAAGGCTGTACGCGAGGTTCACCGGGGCCTCGAAGCCCGGCACCAGCCTCTTGTACGAGTTGGTGGTCGGCGAGAGGAGCGCCGCCATCGAACGCGCATGCGAGAGCAGCCCGCCGACGTAGTAGAGCGCTTCCTGGCTCAGCCCGCCCATCCCGTCCCCGCTGAAAAGGTTCTTTCCGTCCTTCCAGACGCTCTGGTGGCAGTGCATCCCTGAGCCGTTGTCGTTGAAGAGCGGCTTGGGCATGAACGTCGCCACGCGGTCGTGGTTGCGCGCCACGTTCTTCACGATGTACTTGAAGAGCATCATGTCGTCGGCCGCCTTCTTCAGGCTGTTGAAGCGGTAGTTGATCTCGCACTGCCCGGCGGTCGCGACCTCGTGGTGGTGGCGCTCGACCTTGAGGCCGCACTGCATCATCGTCCGGACCATGTCGTTGCGGATCTCGTGCACCGAGTCGTTAGGGGGGGCGGGGAAATACCCTTCCTTGTACCGCGGCTTGTAGGCGAGATTGGGCCCTTCACCCTCGCCGGAGTTCCATATCCCCTCCTCGGAATCGACCTGGTAGAAGCCCGAGTTCTCGTTCTGGCTGAAGCGGAGGTCGTCGAAGATGAAGAACTCGGCCTCAGGACCGAAATAGGCCGTGTCGCCGACGCCGCTGGACCTGAGGCGTTCCTCGGCCCTGTTGGCTATCACACGCGGGTCGCGGTCGAAATACTTCCTCGAGTGCGGGTCGTACACGTCGCATACGACCGAGAGGCTCTTCGTGGAGAATGGGTCCGGCATCGCGGTCGAGTAGTCCAGGTGCAGGAACATGTCGCTCTCGTTTATCTCCTTGAAGCCGCGGATCGAGGAGCCGTCGAACGGCACAACCTCGCTCTCGACGAACTTCATGTACGACGTGGGCAGCGTGAGGTGCTGCCACTGGCCGAAAAGGTCAGAGAACTTGACGTCGACAAAATCCATCTTCTCCATGTCAGCTAGCGCTTTGGCCGATTTCGCATCCATCTTACCGAACCTCTGGTCCTGTGCCTCCCGCACAGTTGATACGCTGGTTATGATGGTAAAGAATAAATATATGCTTGATTTCGAAAAGACCGGACAAATGTAAGGAGCTTTTATAAGGATGACCCAGGTATGCACTAAAATATGCATGCAAAGGAGAAAAAACCGGACGAACTGGACGAGCGCATCCTGACCGAGCTGCTCCGCGACTCGAAGCGCTCCTACCGCAGGCTGGCCAAGGACATCGGGATGTCGCCGACCGCCCTGATAGAGAGGATACGAACGCTCGAGAAGAACGGCTACATAACCGGGTACGGATGCAGGGTGAACTACTCCAAGCTCGGCTTCGAGTTCATGGCGCTGGTCGAGATAAGGCTGGCTGGCAAGGACATGCTCGCTATCGAGAGGAAGATCTCCAGGATACCGCACGTCGCGGCGGTCTGGGACACCACCGGCGAGTACGACGCCGTCGCGATCCTGATGTGCAAGACGCGGAGCGACCTGAGCTCGATCGTCAAGAGGATACACGCGCTCGACGAGGTCGAGAGGACCAAGACCAACACGGTTCTGAACGTCGTGACCAGGCTGACGGAATTCTACGAGGTCTAGGCCGCTCAGTAGGGGGCGTTGCGCCGGTAGCCCAGCAGCTTCTCGATCGTGTGCTCATAAACAGCTCTGCCGATGAGGATGTCGATCATCGAGCGGGAGAGCTGCTGCGCCCTGGCCCCGCGCGCGTCGACGTAAAGGACGCGTATGCCGCTGATGGGCTGGAGGAGGGAGACCTTGGGGGAGAGGCTGAGGCCGCCGGTCAGGTCCACGTCGGCGCAGATGAGCGCCTCGCCGACGCATGCCCGCTCAGGGACCACGACTTTCCTCGGGCTGAGCTCTCCGGCGATATAAAGGCTTATCGTCCTCTGCGGGCCCGTGTCGCTGCGGGTGAGCGGGAGGGCGGCCCTGCCGATCTTGCTGACCAGCCGGGTATACACCTCCCTCATCTGCGGGCTGCCCTTGTAAAGGAAGTGCGCAGCCCCGCCGTTCTCGGCGAAGTCCTCCATCTGGCGGTTGCGGACGATCGACTCCAGACCGACGTAGGAGGGGTCCTCGAAGGCCATGTCGATGTGGAACGACTGGTAGCCGTTGTCCTTGGGCTCCCTCACCATGTCCGTGAACATCTTATCCGGCCTCAGGCCGGCGCGAAGCTGCTGAAGCCCGCCGGTGATCGCCACGATCATGCCGGCGACCCGCTCGTAGTGGGCGAAGTCGTTCGGCCGCACGAGCTTCCCGTCCTTGGAGTCGAGCACAACGGTGAAGGCGACCAGGTCGTGCAGCTCCTCGACGACCGCCTGGATGCTCTGCCAGGTATGCCTCGAGTACCGGTCCGCCTTCTCCATGACTTTCCCCGGGTGCTTGCGCTCGCGCACCTTGATCTTGTACCGGTATCCCTCCCGGTCGAGGGCGTCCCGAAGCTGCGCCACCACCGCGCCCATGACGTGCTGGGACAGGGCGATGCGCTCCTGCAGGATGCTCAGCGCTCCGGTGACCGCGTCATGCGTCGAGCGGTCGACGTTGTAATAGTATATCTCGAAGAGGTCCCCGGCCAGGGCGCGGTAGCCGAGCATGTCGGCCAGGGGCGAATAGACGTTCTTCGCCGCCATCCCTATCAGCTCGTATTCGGTCCTCCCCCGCTGGCTGTCGAACACGTAGAATTTCGACGGATCGAGCCCTGAGAACTCGCCCTCTGACACGCTGCCGTCCCTCCCGTACTGGACGAGATCGACCATCCGCGCCGGGAGGGCGAGCGAAGGCCTTCCGTCCGACCGTATGTTCAGGAGCTTGCCGTATATGTCCGGATCCTGGCGGCCCAGGTCGTTCTCGCGCAGCGCGTTGAATGTGTTATGGCCCTCCACCACATGGAGGTATTTAGCGAAATCCTCGGCCGGGAAGTCCCTGCAGACGGCGCGCTCCGCCTTGAACGGATGGAGCGCGAGGGTCGTCGCAAGCTTCTGGTTCAGGTCGTCAGGGTCGTCGTTCCCTTTGGGATCCTCGATCTTGTCGAATTCCAGGACGCGGTGCCTCTCGGCCGAATCTATGCCTCGCAGCACGTGGGGGAACGCCTTCTCCGCGCCGTTCTTCGCGTACAGGAGATACGCCCGCCCCAGCATCTCGCTCATGCGCCGCGGATACTGCTTTCCTTCGGAAGTGTGCGTCCTGAACCCTGGAGGACCCTCTACCATGAATGTATATTGTCTGAAACTGTATATAAAGATATGCAAAAGTGGAAGATGTATGATGGCTGAAGCGGGAGCGGACCCTCTTCAGATCGCGGCCTCGTACGACTCCCACGCCGGCAGGGCGGCGAGCTGGCGCTTCCTCTGCTCGAAGCGTCTCCGCTCGCCGTTCACGAGCGGCGAGAGCTTGTATATCTCATGCCCCGCCGAGCCTTCGTCGGCCTTGACGTGCATGTCTACGGTACGGACTATCAGCTCCATCGGCACCATCCGCTCGTGCGCCGAGACGGTGTCGAGGTGCACGCTCTGGTAGAGGGTGACAGGCTTCGGCCGCGAAGCGTAGTCCTTGGGGAATATCGTGTGGAGGTCCGGGACCCCGCATTCGGCCGCGGCTCTCCGTATCCCGCCCTCGTACAGGTAGGACACGTAGTCGTACATCCTGGCCTGGGTGTCCGCGATTATCATGGCGCCCGACCAGTCGTGCACCTTGCTTATCGGGATGCCCTTCTTGGCCGACTTGTCCATCAGCCCGCCGGCTCCCTTGAAGGGGCGCACCGCCACCGCGATCGTGTCCCGGTCCAGCCGCGGCAGGACGGAGGACACCGTCGGGAGGTCATAGGCGACGAGCACCTTCAGCCCGAAGCGCTTGGCCATCCCGTGTAGCGCCAGCTGCATCATGAGGTTCGTGTTGAGGAGGGCCGGCATCATGGCGTCAGCCTCCTCGGAGACCCTGGCGAATGCCGCCGGGTCCATGTAGTACATGGCATTGTCGCGCATCTCGCGGTAGGCGACGGTGGAGCTGCCCCAGTCCGCTATCGGGCAGTATATCCTGAGCATCGGGTCGGCCCAGGCGCGCTGGACCTCCTGCCAGCTCTCGTGCATCGGGAACACGCCTGGCATCCGGGTCTTGGCCGCGCTGACCGTGTCCGTATCGTGGACGGTCATCATGTCCGCGATGCGCGCATAGAGAGCGACGATCATGTCCGTCTGGTCGAAGCGGCCGTCGCTGAGGAGCATCCGGTACTCGGCCGAGCGGTCGCCGGAGGTCGCGTCGAGCGTCTTGAGCATGCGCTGGAGGGCCGCCCTGGCCGCGAATCCCTTGCTGAGGCCGGAGGCCGGCAGGTACGCGTCGGATTCTATGGGGTGATAGAGTATGAGCTCGGCGACCGCCTTCGAGAACCGGTCCAGGCCCTCCTCGCGGGCGACTATGAGCTTCCCGCGGAGCGCTGCGTCCAGCACCTTCACGACGTGCCGGTACATGGGCTCAGCGTTCAGGTCGATGTAGTGCCCCTTCGCTTTCTCGACCATCATGACGAGCTCGCGGCATCCGCAGCCGCAGACGCCGGCGTTGGCCACCGATACCGGCTCGAGGAGCGGCCCGGAAGGCGTCCACATCCTGGAGCGCGCTGCGCCCACGGCAGCTTCGCCTATCCCCAGGTTCATTGTGGTTGCCATAGGTAATTTATGGCTCGAACCCGATTTAAATATATGCTTTTCCATTTTCTGACACACCGGTGATCATTGTCGCGATTCCTGGCCGTTGTGCTGTTCGGGTCTCCGGAGATTTATAAATGCGTGTCACAGAAAAAGAGGCTCAGTGGAAGACCAGCTTCGCCTTCTTGAGATCTTCGAGCGTCTTCGAGCCGGTGAGGTAGGCGCAGACGCGCATCTGCTTGGTGAAAAGCGCGACGAATTCGTCGAGGCCCCGGTCCCTCTGGGCCTTGATGAAAGGGTATGCCGCCCCGCACATGTCCGCGCCGAGCGCGATCGCCTTGGACCCGTCCAGGCCGTCGCGTATGCCGCCGCTCGCGAGCATGGGGAGCACGCCGCGGCACTGGATTATGGCCTCCACCGTCGGTATGCCCCAGTCCTCGAAGCCCGGGATGTTGCCGTTCCGGAGGTACTCCACCTTGCTCCAGGAGGTGCCGCCCGCCCCCGAGACGTCGATGTACTTGGCGCCGGCCTCCTTCAGGCGGATCGCGACGTCCTGGCTTATCCCGGCGCCGGTCTCCTTGACCATGACGGGCACCGAGAGGCGCTCGCAGGTCTTCCTTATCGCATCCAGGACTCCGCCGAAGTCTGTGTCGCCCTCGGGCTGTATCACTTCCTGCAGGGGGTTCAGGTGCACCGCCAGCCCGTCGGCGTCGATCGCGCTGACCAGCGACTCTATCTGCTCGGTCTTGTATCTCTTGAGCTGGAAGGCGCCGATGTTCGAGAGGAGGGGGACGTCGGGCGCGACATCGCGGACCCTGTAGGTCTTGGCGAGCTCCGGCTTCTCTATCATGGCCCTCTGCGAGCCGACGCCGAAAGCGAGGCCGTGCTCCTGCGCCGCGCGGGCCAGCGCCTTGTTGATGTCCGTGGCATCCTTGTACCCGCCAGTCATGCCGGTTATCAGCACCGGGTACCGCAGGCGCTTGCCGAAGAACTCCGTGCCCAGGTCCACCGAATCGAGCGATATCTCCGGCAGCGCGTCATGGACGAACGAGATCCTCTCGAAGCCGGCGCTCTTCTCGTACTGCGCGCCTTTCTTTATGACGAGCTCGACGTGGTCCTTCTTGCGGGACTCGGTCTGGGTTTTGGGCATAACATCGTTCACCTGTCCGGGAAAATCTTGCGGGCCTCATTTGGCCAGCGGGTATTTCTCCATGTACATCTGCGTCTGGAGCACGATGAGGTACGGCAGTATCAGGAGCGAATTCGTCAGCAGGACGAAATAGTTCGAGTAGGGGCTGGAGAAAAGGAAGTCTGAGACGATCTTGACGACGGATATCACGAAGAGCGCCAGGAACGACCAGAGGATGAAGAGGTGCGGGTTGCGCATGGCCATGCTCACGGACCTGCGGATCGCCTTGGGGGTGTCCGAATTGTCGATGACGACGGCAGGCGCGACGAAGAAGAGGAGGAATGAGAGGACGAGCGAGAAGACCGGGTATATCAGCGGCTGGAACGGGTTGTCGTAGATGAGCAGCTGGACTATGAGGGACAGTAGGAGGGCGAGGGTGTAGATGTAGAAGATCCTGGCCGCATAGCTGCCTATCGCAGAGAGGACCTCGGTCCTGATGGCGGTGAGGGTGCGCTTCGAGCGGACGATTATGTTGATGTTCACGACGGTGTCGGCGATGAGGAACACGGCGAGCGCATACCCCACCGCGATCGCCGCGACCTGGAGCGGCGAGAGCTCCGGTATGCTGCCGATCCTCAGGAACACGGCCCCGGCGGCCTGGTAGGTGGGAGCGGAGACCAGGGCGAGTATCGCTATCGCGAGGAGGAACGGCACCGAGAATATGACGATGAGGCCGAGGCGCGCGAGATAGAACTCGTTCGCGTACCTGAATATCCTTGAGATCTCGTCGTCCATGACCATCTCTAGGAACGCATAATTTAAATATTTGAGCGGATGCAAGTGCCTGCAAGGATGGCTGGGTGGAGGGGGCCCGCCAGACCATATGCAGAGGTGGTTTTCTGCCAGGAATTGCAAAGTACAGGATCGCATCCATCGGAAGCGACGTCCAGGACGTCAACATCTACCGGCTCGAGCCCTTGGAGGGGAAGGTGCCGCAATTCACGGCCGGCCAGTGGGTCTTCCTGCACATGCTCGACCAGGCCGGCAACAGCGTGGACAAGAGGCCGTATTCCATAGCCTCGTCGCCGGACATGCCCTACCTGGAGTTCGCGATCGACATGGTCCATGGCCGCTTCACCGGAAAGCTCGAAACGCTCCCCGTGGGATCAGTTATCGGCGTCGAAGGGCCGCAGGGGAGGATGACATACGAGGGGCAGAAGAACGCCGCGTTCATAGGAGGGGGGACCGGCGTCGCGCCGTTCATAGGGATGCTGAGGCATATCGCAGCCAAGGGCATCGAGGGACGGTTCGTCCTGTTCTACACCACCCGGACCAGGGAGAGGATAATATACCGCGACGAGATCGAGAGGCTCAGTAAGGCCAATCCCGGCATAAAGGTGATAATCACGCTGACAAGGGAGACCGCCACGGATTGGGCCGGGGAATGCGGACGGATCAACCACGAGATGATATCGAAGCACATCGGCAAGGCCTCGGACTTCGACTGGTGGCTCTGCGGGCCGATGGAGCTCCTCAAGAGCATGAGGATATGCCTGGCCGGGATGGGGGCCGACCCGAAAAGGGTGAGGATGGAAGGCTGGGGATAATATTTAAAAGAAGAAGCGAATGATGTTAGTCGTATTCTACTTGCTTGCCTAAGATGGGGAATAAAAACCCCACTTAGAGAAGCGTGGAGGGTTTTTCATGAAGACTGTTGACGCGATCGTAGAAGGCGGCAAAGCGACCGCCGGTCCGCCCCTTGCGCCGGCCCTTGCGCCGCTCGGGGTGAACATCGGGCAGGTAGTGGCGAAGATCAACGAGGCCACAAGGGAGTTCTCAGGCATGAAGGTGCCTGTCAAGGTCCTGGTGGACCCCAAGACAAAGACCTTCACGATAGAGGTCGGCAGCCCGAACACGGCCGAGGTCATAAAGAAGGAGGCCGGGATCGAGAAGGGGGCGGGGAACAAGGACGCTCCGGCCGGCAACCTCACCATTGAGAAGGCCGTCAAGATAGCCAAGGCGAAGAGGAATTCCCTCGGAAAGGACGCAAAGGAAACGCTTAAAGAGATACTAGGGACATGCGTTAGCATGGGAGTCACTGTTGACGGAAAGAGCGCGAAAGCGGTCATAAAGGAAGTCAACGAAGGAAAGCACGACTCCATGCTGAAAGGCTGACCCTATGAAGAGAGCGTTCATCCTGGCCCTATTGGTTTTCCTGACATCTTTTTCTTTCGCTTCGCAGATATGGGAATACAGCACCGAAGGGCCCATCACGACCAAGCCCGTGGTGTTCCAGAACGCGGTGGTCGTCGCCTCCGACGACGGCAAGGTGTACGCCATCGACCCCGGAACCGGCTCCCGCAGATGGGAGGCGGCGGTCGGGGACTCGCCGAACGAGGTGTTCCTCTTCGACGGCGGGGTCGTCTCCTCCTCGGGCGACGGGAACGTGGTCAAATTCGGCGCCAACGGGGCGGTCGTGTGGAAGCTAGACCTGAACGTGACTCCGTACAACGTTACCCATATCTATGGGGCGAGCGGGAACGCGAACGAGATATTCGTGGCGGCCGACAACGGGATATACCTTGTCGGGAAGGATGGGAGCGTCAAGAGCAAGCTGATGAGCTATAACAGCACCATCAGCGGCCCGCCCACGGCAGGGACGGACTTCGTCATAGTGGGCAGGGGCAACGAGCTCGACCGTATCAGCGACACCGGCGCGGTCCAGTGGAGGTCCAAGCTCCTCCAGGGCACGTTCTGGCTCTCGAGGCCCGTGATAAGCGGCACCAACGTCTACATCGGGGCGCTCGACAACCGCGTCCATGCCTATCTGCTCAACGGCGGCAGCGAGCTGTGGTCGACCGAGACCAAGAACTGGGTCGTCAGCACCCCGCTGGTCCTCAACGGGGTTGTCTATGTCGGCAGCGATGACGGCAACGTCTACTCGCTCGATGCGACGACGGGCTCGGTGAACTGGGCCGCCCAGACGCAGCTCGCCGTGCAGTCCGAGCCCGAGGCGGGGACGATGGGCGGCAAGGACGTGATATTCGCGGGCAGCACCGACAAGAGCATATACGCCATCGCCAGGGACACCGGGGAGATAGTCTGGAAGGGGCCGTCGGCGGGAT
This sequence comes from Candidatus Micrarchaeia archaeon, assembly GCA_033853355.1. Classification (GTDB taxonomy): domain Archaea; phylum Micrarchaeota; class Micrarchaeia; order Anstonellales; family Bilamarchaeaceae; genus Bilamarchaeum. The sequence goes on from JAWOLP010000022.1 coordinate 21,472, forward strand.
CGGTCGCCAGCCCCATGTTCTACCAGAACTCCGTCATCTTCGGGGCCGGGGACGACAAGATCTACGCCTTCAGCACCGAGAGGGCCTGCTCGATAACCGATCCGCACGAGGCAGACATCGTCGGCCTGAAGGAGCTGGTCGTCGACGGCAAATACGCCTCCGAATCAGGCGGAGGGCAGGTCAATGTCCAGATAAACGGCGGGGCCTGGCAGCCGACGAACACCAGCGACGTGGACTGGGTGTATTACATAGACCCCAAGGCCCAGCTGAATCCGGGGCTCAACACGATATCGTGCATGGTCTCGGACTCCGCCGGCCAGGAGAGCGGGCCGGGCTTCACTTCCGTGGCGATAAACTTCGACCCGACCATCTCGCTCAGCAACCTCGTCGTGACCATACCGTCCAATGTCGTCGAGGGCCAGCCGTTCACGATATTCGTGAACGACGGCGACGACGGCTCGCCGGTGGACAGGTTCAACCTCACATTCGACGGCAAGACGTATTTCTCCGACAGGAACGTCACGATACCATCCGCGCCTTCGGCAGGCTCCTATGACATAAAGGTGACGAAGATCGGATTCAACGATGCCGCCGCCAAGGTGAACGTCAACTCGAGCGGCGTGAACCCGATCTTCATCGCTCTCGGCGTGCTGGTCATCATCGTGCTGATCTGGTTCGTCTGGACGAGGTTCATCGGCCAGAGGTTCGCTCCGAGAAGGAGATGAGGCCGCTTCGGATCTCTTCTGTTTTTCCCTTTCCAACCCTCCGGCAGGTTTTTTATTTAGTTTCGGTCAATGTCAATAAGTGATTGGATGCCTGATTCGCTCAAGGGGAGGACCGCACGGGACCGGCAGGCTGCCGGCGGCGCGAGTGGATTCCGGAAGGACGCCGAGAGGTTTCTCGCGGCGGTGGATGCCTGCGCATGCTCGGAGGAAGGTCTGAGGCGTGCCGGAGAGGCCCTGGGGGATCGCGGGCTTGACCCGATGAGGAGGCGCGACGCCATGCTGGCCATATCGGCCGCAGAGCTCCGCGGGGCGGACCTGGAGCCGGCCGCGGAAGCCCTCGCAAGGGCGGCCGGCGACGATGCCATGCCGATGCGCCCCTTCGCGAGCGGCCTGCTGGCCAGGCACCTCATGCGGAAGGGGGATTTCCACGGGGCGTGCTCGCTGTACCTGGGGAGCGGCCCAAACGCCCGACGCCTGATCATGCTCGAGGCCGGCTCATGGATGCTGAGCCGGGGATATGACAGCGGGATGGAAACGCTCTCGATCCATATCCTCACGGATCCGGACGAGCGGATTGCATCCAGGTTCCTCTCGACCCTCTTGGCGTGCGGAAGGAGCGACCCAGCTCTCGCGGCGATGCTGATCGCAGCGTCCACGGACTTCAAGTCCGAGAAGGATTAGCCGTTCAGAAGAGATGGTGGTCGTAGTTCTGCTCCGGGAAGTCGAGGTAGCCCCTGGGCCTTGGCGGCTGGACGCTGCCCATCTCGAAGTCGTTGTACAGGCATCTCTGGAGGTCCATGCCCTCGATGCCTTCGGCCATCGGCCCCCTGCCTGAAAACGGCTCGGGGCGGCGCTCTTCCTTCTTCCCGGCAGATTGGCTGGCGGTGTTTCTAACAGGATTCATGCTCTTATAAGTGCGGGGATGATTTTAATTGTTTTGATTCAGAATATGTTTGGAGATGTACTAAAATGATACAAGAAAAAACCGCTAAAGGGACGCACGGCAAAGCCATAACATTTGCGTTCGCAGGCGCGATGGCAGCAGGATGCGCCACGGGGACCGCTGGGCCCCGTGCCGAAGGGACTGCTCAGATTTTGTCGGACCGTGTTGCTTCGGCGCCGATGAGGCAGGAGCCGATGCTGGAGAGCGTCGTGCTTCTGTCACAGCGAGGGGCGCGCTTGATCGAGGCGGCGGTCGTAGCCATGGAGCCTCTGAGACCGCAGGCATTCGCTCCAACGCCCTCCCCGACACAGGATGACTCTCAGTCTTCTTGCTCCTATGAGTTATGCAGGCATCTCGAGGCAGTGAGGGCTGAAACCGCGCAGGCGTTCGAAGATATGGCTGGCTTCATCGGAACGGTATATAGGATTTATCATGGCACGCCCGTGCGGGATGCCCATTTGACGTATCAGTATTTCGATGCCGCACAAGGAGTCTGGCACAATATCCCCGGATGCGAGGACGTGCGCGCCTCAAGCAGAAGGGAGATGCCGTATTCTGACGGAGAGGCTAGGGAGTTCTATTTCGCATCTTGCGACGCCTCTGCGATTCGCTCGGGGACGTTGCGTGTGACCTTCAGGCCGTCGGCCGGGCAGGCTATTTATCCGAGCAGCGCCCTGTTTGATCTCCGCTGATCACTCGACCGTGACGCTCTTGGCCAGGTTCCTCGGCCGGTCCGGGTTGATGCCGCGCAGCACGCTCACGTGGTACGCGAGGAGCTGGAGGGGGACTATCAGGGCGAAGGGATAGAGGACCGGGTCGATGCCCTTGGGGAGGCGTATCGAGTATCCGCTCTCGGCCGCCACTTCGTCGTCATCGGTGACGGAGACGATGAGGCCCCCCCGCGCCTTGGCCTCCTTGATGTTGCCGAAAAGCTTGGTCGCGGCCTCGTCCTTGGGAGCCAGGGCGACCACTGGGACGCCTTCCTGGATGAGGCTTAGCGTGCCGTGCTTCAGCTCGCCGCCCGGATACGCCTCGGAATGTATGTAGGTGATCTCCTTGAATTTCAGCGAGGCCTCGTAGGCTATGGGGACGTTCCGCCCCCGCGCTATGAAGAAGACGTTCTCCGAGCCGGCGAGCCTCTGGGCGATTTTCTTGACGTCGTTTTCGCTCTCGAGCATCTTCCCGATCAGCTCCGAGAGCCCCTCCAGCCGTTCCTTGCCGTAGAATAGCTTGAAGATGACCGCCAGCTGCGACGTGAACGTCTTTGTGGCCGCCACGCCGGCCTCAGGGCCGGCGTTGAGGAAGACGACCTTGTCGGCCAGGCCGGTTATCGTCGAGCCGACGATGTTGGTCAGGGCGAGCACCTTGCATCCCTTGGCGAAGCGGATCGCCTGCAGGACGTCGGCGGTCTCGCCGCTCTGGCTTATGGCCACTATGAGGGTGCCTTCCGAGGGCCTTGCGATGAAGGGATAGTCGCTCGCTATGAAAGCCTGCGCGTTCTTCCCCTCCGACTGGAGGAGCAGCGAGAGCATCATGCCCGCGTGGTAGGACGTGCCGGCCGCGATGATGTCGATGCGCCCGTGCGAGCCTATGAGCGCTTTGGCGTCCTCGACGTCGGAGGAGAGGCTCTCGACTATGAAGTGCTTCTGGTCCATGATCTCCTTGAGCATGAAATGGGGGTACCCGCCCTTCTGGGCTAGGTCCAGGCTCCAGTCGACCTGCACCTGCTTCCTGCTCAGCTCGCGCCCCTCCAGCGAGAATATCTTGTAGCCGCTGCGCGATATGAAGGCCGCATCGCCTTCCGAGAGCGGGACGAAGGTCCGCGTGAATTTCAGCATCGCCGGTATGTCCGAGGCGCAGAACATCTCGCCCTTGCCCACGCCGATGACCAGCGGGCTGTTCTTCCGGGCCAGGAAGATCCTGCCTTCGGGGTCCGAGGGCGACATCGCCACCACCGCGTAGGAGCCCTCGATCGCCGAGACCGATTTCAGGAACGCTTTCATGAGAGGCATGCTCTTCGCGTTCTCCTCGATGAGGTGCGCGAGGACCTCCGAATCGGTCTCGGAGACGAACCTGTGCCCCTTGGCGAGCAGGTCCTTCTTCAGCGCGGAGAAGTTCTCTATGACGCCGTTATGGACCAGGATGACGTTCCCGCCGCAGTCCGTGTGCGGATGCGCGTTCTCCTTGCAGACCGACCCGTGGGTGGCCCACCGGGTGTGGCCGATGCCGACGCTGCCGGCGAGGGCGGTGAACTGGAGGGCTGTCGAGACTTCTTCCACCATCCCCCGGTCCTTCCTGACCTCGGCTTTCTTCCCGTCGGACACTGCTATCCCCACGGAGTCGTAGCCGCGGTATTCGAGCCTCTTGAGGGCGTCGGTGATTATCTTGGAGGCGCTGCCGCTGCCGGCATAGCCTATGATTCCGCACATGAGCTAGAGATGGATAAAAAGATAATAAAGGGTTATTGGATGAACTCGACCCTGGCGGTGTCGCGGTCGTAGAGGGCCAGCGTGATGGTCTCGCCGTGCCCCGAGAGCGTATCGATCTCGGCGGAGCTCTGGAGGAGCTTCCTCCGCACCGCCCTGAGGATCTCGATGTCCGTGTCGAGTATCACGATGTGGCGGCTGCCATCCGCCTTCCCGACGCCCGACACGTGGCCGCCGTCGAGGAATCCGGCGTACCTCAGGGAACCGACCGCCGAGAGGGAAAGGGAGTTGCCGTTGGACGCCGTCCTGAAGTCTTCGGTGACGCAGAAGATCTCGTTCGGGCTCGAGTCGAATATCTGGCGGGGGCCGTTCACGCGTCCGAGCCGGTAAGGGTCATAGAAGACGATCGCGTGGGAATACTGATGCTGGGGGGTGATGCCGTTCGCCATCGAGTACTGCCAGGTCATCCGGTTCACGTCCCGGAATTCCTTGTAGTATCCGTCGGGATTCGATTGCTCCCTGGAGACCCATTCCAGCTCGAACTTGCCGTCCTTCCAGCCCCTCCAGTTCTCGAAAAGCGGATGGACCTCGCAGTCATTGTCGGCAGAATCCAGGATGGCCAGCGCGTTGACCGCCTGGCTCCTCGCGTTCCATCTGGAGCGCATGTCCTGCATCTCTTCCCTGGTCTTGGCCTGGCGCCCTTCCCCCGGAGCGTCCTCTCCTATCGTCGCTATGGCATGCGTCATCGAATCGACGATGTGGTCGATCTGGGGATCGTTGACCCTCTCGCCTTTCACATGGTACGTATGCGCCGTCGCCTCGCCGCCGCATTCCGCATGCGTGGCGATATAGCCCCGCCCCCGGGGGGAATCGAGGGCCTTGAATGCCCCGCCATGCCGCACGACGGAGCCTGCGGTCCGCTCGTGTATCATGGCGAAGGCGAGCAGGTTCACGAGGTTGAAAATCGCCGACCGGGCGTCGACGCACTGCTTCACGGCCACGTCGTACTGGCCGGGGAGCCTGTGCTCGAGCGGCCCGAACCTGTCGGTGAAATCCCGGACCACCGAGACGACGCGCTCGTTGCCGATGAGCAGCGCTTTCTGGGACAGCTCGATCGGGATCGGCTGCCTGTTCCTCATGGCGCCGTAAACGTCCTCTATCAGAGGCCTTTCCGGGTGGGCCCGGTAGTAGTCGCTCTTCCTCTCATAAAACGTCCTTTTGACCTCTGCGAGGTACATCTTTTTCGGGTCTGCCATATCATCTACCTGGTGTGCCGTAGCAGGGCCAAACCCAGCGCGCGCTGGGGTCAGTCATGCTAAAGCAGTGTCACCGTATTATTCCGTGTCCAAAAGTGTTTTTAATGATTTCGTTTTAATCATTTTTTTTTATTATTTCACACTAGTGATGGAAACACGGCCCAAGGCCTGATTCCGACGAGCGTCGGATTTTTTTCCACGTTCCCCGCGGGGAACGGGGAGGTGCAGGTGGATTGCTCAGGATTTAAAACACGGCGGTAAGAGATACTGCCATGTCAAACAGGCTCCCGCAGGGGATGCGGCACGTGGCCGCGCTCCATCACGAAGAACATGAGAAAAGGCACGCCGTGTTCATGAGCTATCATGCCGCGGACCAGCAGGAGCGGATACAGAAGAAGATCCGGCAGCGCCTGATGCTCGACCCGATCGAGGCGGCCTACGCCCTGCAGGAGGGCAACAAGAAGCACGTCTCCCGCGTGGAGGAGTTCCAGGGGGATTATCCCGAGAAGATAAAGACGCTCATGCTCGTCTGCGCCGACGCGCGCATGGGCGGCATGTTCGAGTTCGACGATTTCGCGAAGAGGGGGATTGCCGCGGTGTACGTCGCCGGCAACGTGTCCGACTTCCTGCAGACCGCGGGCGTCAAGGAGATATTCAGGCGGATGGACAACGATTCCTCGATAGTCATCACGGGCCACGCCAAGTGCGGCGCGGTCCATTGCGCGGCCGAGAAGGGCCATTACGACCATCTCCGGAACATCGCCAAGCTCCTCCACCTGGTCGCCCCGACCGGCGAGATAGACAACGTGAAGGCGCAGGCGGAGGCGCTTGCCGGGAGCGATGAGTTCCGGAAGCTGTCGGAGAAGAAGAACGTCCATCTGGTGACGGCGTACGTGGACATCGCCCACCACACCCCGCACGTGAGGCTTGTGGAGGACGGGGCCACGAGGGAGCAGGATCGGGAGCTGATTGCAAGGCTCGACCGGAAGTTCCAGGAATCGAACGCCGGGGAGGACCTCGCGTCCCACCAGTTCGCGCACACGGTCGTGATATCGGGGCCGGCCCTGCCTTTCGACGCCCGGGAGATCTTCTCTGCCGGCTCGAACGAGATATTCTGCGTCTCGGCGGGCGATTACGGCGGCAAGCGGCACAAGGGCCAGCTTTCCGAGGCCGAAGTCGCTTCAGTGGAGATGGCCTCCCTGGGCATGCTGGACGAGAAGGCCGTCGCCTCGATCGAGTATTCGGTCGAGAAGAACAAGTCGCAGCACATACTCCTGCTCCACACCGACCTGGCGGTCATCGATGCCTGGGAGGCGCAGCTGATAAAGATGAGCGAGATAGTCTCGAACGCCCTAGTCGAGGGGAGGCTCGAGATAACGACCGCTGTGTATGATTCGAGCACCGGGCGCGTCACCATGGTGCGCCATCTCGTCAACGAGGATGCGGCTGCCGCGATATCTTCGAGGACCTGACAGGTCGGTGCGGAACCGGGATGACATCCCTTCAATCCAGCAGCGCAAGCACGGAGGGCTCCTTTATGCGCCGGTTGAGCACCGACTTGGGATCCCTCGGGAAATCCTTTATCGACTGGTGGATCATCTTCCGCAGGTCGGGCTCGACTGTGGACACGTATGAGTTTATCCCCTCGGCCTCCACCTCTGGCACCGTGAGCACGTGCAGATGGACCCCCAGATGCTGCACGATGGCGTTCATGATCGGGTCGTTCTTGACCTTCCTCCGGATGTTGTTCGCTTCGAGGACGTCCTTGCCCAGGAGGTAATAGTCCCGGAGCCCCAGGGTTACCATCGAATAGCATATGCCCCCCAGCTTGTAGGGGCCGAAGCTGCTGAAGGGGTTCAGAACGTTGGAGCCGGTCGCCAGGAAAACGCTGCCTGCGACATCGTAGTTGCTCGACTCCTTCAGGTTGAGGTAGCGTATCAGCGTCTCCCTCGGGTTGGTTATGTCCGGCGCGCAGATGAGGCCGCAGACCGGCTTCTGCTTGCTGCTCCGGCGTATCCGTTCAGGATGGTTTTCCGGGAGGTTGTCCATCACATATCGCATGAGGCCTGCCATGTCGTCGAGTATCGTGTGGACGTGGAGGTTGTCGTCTATGCGTATCTTCAGGCCCGTCCTGTAATTGAGGATCCCGCAGTTGACGTGCACCGGTATGCGTTCCAGCTCGTTGTCCGCATCCAGGGCCGTCCTCAGGTAGCGCTTGGAGATCAGGGGCTGCTTGATGAGGTCTATGCTGGTGAGGAAATCGTCCGCGCTCTTCCCCTCATGCGCATACACGCTCTTGAGGAGGAGGAACAGGTCATCGTCGTTGTCCAACATGATCGTGCGTTCCTTCTTCGCGGTCTTGTCGAAGAAGGTGATCTCCGGCTTGATATTGTAGAGCATGGCCCGGATGGCTTTCCACGCCTCGTTGGAGTGGCTCATGCCGCAGTTGATCTCCGAGTCGGGGTCGATGACCTCCACCTCGGTTTCCGGGTTGTAGACCAGCTTGTTGACATCCGGCACCTTGATGTCGGCATGTCCTGAGATCTGCACGACCGTCCGGTGCAGGACGCCAGGCCCGGGATCCACCCGCACCTTCTCGCCGAATTCGGCCAGGCTGCTGTTGAGGCCGCCCTTGATGATGTCTTTCAGCTCGATGTAGGATTGCTTGTTCACGACCGAGCCGGCTATCGTGACCCGCGAGACGATGACCTTGACGCCACGGGCCGCGTATTCCAGGATCAGGCTGCGCAGTATCTGGTTCTCCACTGAGCCCCCGTCCCGCGCGTCTCCGCAGCGGACCTGGATCACATGCTGTATCTCATCCACCGGATAGTTCACATTGAAAGAAAGAGTCGTCCTAGTTCCCATGCTGGATCATCCCGCAAACTCGACCGGTCCGTATCCGGATATCGGTCGTCTCAGCAACGGCTGCTGGCACATAGAATCCCTATACATATGATAGGATTGGCAATAGTTAAATAGATTTCGATAATCGGGGATTCCGATTGCCGGCAAATCCCGGCTTCACTTGCCCTTGCGCTTCTTGTCGATGGCCATGCCGGCCTTCAGTATGCCTGCGAGCAGCGCGTACGGCTCGGGCGGGTTGCCTGGGACTTTCACATCGACCGGGATGACATCCTCGACGCGGCCGGAGCCTGCGAGGGCGTAGCCGCCCTTGAACGGCCAGCCGGTGCATGCCCCGTCGCCGGCCGCGACGACCGCGCGCGGCTCGGCCATCGCCTCATAGGTCTTGAGAAGGGCGTCGCGCATGTTCAGCGCGACCGGTCCCGTGGCGATGAGCACGTCTGCGTGGCGGGGCGAGGCGACGAAATGCACCCCGAAGCGCTCGGCATCGACGCGGGGCGCCATCATCAGCTGCTCCTCCAGCTCGACGTCATTGGGCGAGCCGCAGTCCACCATGCGGACATGGATGGAGCGCGAGAAGAGCGAGAGGGGCCTCTGCTTGAGCAGCAGGGCGACTTCCCGCACCGCCGGATCCGGCGACTTTTCCGACACCTTGTCGGGATAGAAATCAAACACGAATTTCAGGGTCTCTAGCAGCATGTTCATCCCTCACAGGTCGGTCCCGGCATAGGACATGTTGAAGCTCTTGTTTATGAGCGGGAAATCCGGCACGATATTGCCTTCCACGGCCTTCTCTATGCCGCGCCAGTCCCTGAAGGACGCGGTGCGGCAGGCGAGGCGCCTTATCCTCCCCTCGCCGGAGAGCTCCACGAGGAAAGCGCACCCTCCGCGGGGGGCCTCGGTCCAGCCGACGCCGGTGCGCAGCTCTGTGCCCGTCTGGGCCTTGATTTCGCAGCGGGTCTTGCCTTCCGGCAGGTTGGAGACGAGCCACTTGATGAGCCTGGCCGATTCCTTGACTTCGGCGAGCTTGACCAGGAACCTGGCGAGCACGTCGCCCGTCTTCTCGGTGCGCTCGCTGAAACCAGCTGCGGAGTATGCCGAGTAGGGCATGACCTTGCGAAGGTCGCAGCTCACCCCGGACGCCCTGGCGACCGGCCCGACGAGGGCAAGGTCCTTCGCGACGGCCTGGTTGACGCGGCCGGTCGAGAAGACCCGGTCGAGGTATGTCGAAGAGGTGAGGGTCATCCGCTCGACCCCGTCGAGCCTCTTCTCGAAGAGGGCCAGGGCCTCCTTTATCGCGGATATCTCCTTTGCGCCAAGGTCCTTCGAGACGCCGCCGACGGCGCACACGCCCCGGAGGAAGCGGTTGCCGCTCACCAGCCGGTTCAGCCTCATCATGTCCTCGCGGAGGACGGCGAACCTGGAGGCGGAGAGCGTGAATCCCACGTCGGTGGGCATGCCGCCCAGGTCCGAGAGGTGGCTGTATATCCTCTCCATCTCAAGGAGGACCGCGCGAATGTATTCGGCCCGTTCCGGGACCTTGAGCGAGAGGGCGCGTTCAACAGCATAGCAGTATGCGACCGAATTGGCGACCGACTCGTCGCCGGATATCTGCTCGACCGTAGGCAGGATGTCGGCGGGGGCCTTCCCCTCGACCGCGCTCTCGAGGCCGCGGTGCAGGTAGAACATCCTCACCTCCATCTTGTTGATCTTCTCGCCCACCACGTGGAACCTGAAGTGGCCTGGCTCTATTATGCCGGCATGCACCGGCCCGACGGCGATCTCGAACTCGCCCTCGACGCCGGTCCCCTTCATCGGATAGGTCCGGCTCGCCTGCTTCGGCATGGGCTTGCCGCTCATCGGGTGGGACTGGGGCAGGATGCCCTCGGGATGGAAGAGGAGCGGCCTCTGGTCCGGGATGTCCTGGAGCTTGAGGCCGGTCAGGTCCTGCATCTTCCTCTCGTCCCACAACGCGGCGTTGGCCTTGGCCGACAAAGCGGCGAATTCCTTCCCCTGCGACTGGAGCACGAGCATCTTGCCGGAGTCCTGGAGCCTGAAGAGGTAATAGACCGTGAATCCCGCTTTCTCGCCCTGGGGGGAGATGAAAGCGGAGTCGAAGACCGCGCCGTTGCCCATGGATGCCTCGCATGCGGGGACCAGATCGCCAGGCTTCACTTTCGCCCAGATGCAGCCTCCGCGGTCTTCCCATCTCTCCATCGACCCGCTCCGCATGGATTTCTGGATGATACCCATGAACCGTTTGGCTTCGTCAACCATGCGTCATGCACCTCTTATGGCCGCGGCCGCCATCTGGAGCAGCCGTATCAGCTCGCCTGGAGGCGTCAGCCCGAAGTATATCGCGATCAGCAGGAGGACAACGAAGGGGGCTATCATGCTCAGGGCTGGCTTGAAATCCGTGGCGATGGCGGATTTCGACCCGAAGCTCATCTGCGATGTCCGGTAAAGGAGGCTCGCGAAGGTTATCGTCGTGAAGAGTATCAGCAGGAGGGCGGGGATGTACTGGCCGGATGAGAGGGAGGCGGCGAGGATCCCCAGCTCGGAATAGAATGTGCCGAAGGGCGGGCTCCCGGAGATGCCGACGGCTATGAAGACGAACGAGATCGCGACTATCGGGAGCACCTGCGCCGCCCCGCTTATGAGGCGTATCTCCTTGGTGTTGAAAGCCAGGGCGATCATGCCGCTCGCCAGGAATGCGAGGGGCTTGGCGAGCGAATGCGATATCATGTGGAAGAGGGCTGCGAACACGCCTATCGGACCCCCGACCCCGAGGGCGAGGACGACGATGCCCATGTTCTCGACGCTGGAGTAGGCGAGCATGCGCTTGAGGTTGTCCTGGAAATACAGCCGCAGGGCCCCGACGGCCAGCGATAGGAGGCCGAAGACGATGAGCAGGGTGGAGGCGAAGGAGATCAGCTGAGGGTAGGGGCTCAGCATCTGGTAGGCCCGCACGAGGCCGTAGAAGGCGATGTTGAGCAGGACCCCTGAGAGCAGGGCGCTGACCGGGGTGGGCGCCTGGCTGTGCGCGTCCGGCAGCCACACATGGAGCGGGACCAGGCCGATCTTCGTGCCGAAGCCGACGACTATGAACGCGAAGGCTATCTTGAGGAAGAAGAGGTTCGCGCCCGCGCGGGCGGTGAGCAGGCTGGGCCAGTCGCCGCCGGACGACGAGCCGGGCTGGAAGACCGCGTAGAGGAAGAACATGATGCCGACGAGAGCCAGCAGGATGCCGACCGAATTGATGATGAAGAACTTCCATGCCGCCTCGATCGAGTTGGATGTGTTGTAGAAGCTTATGAGGAACACGGTCGCGAGCGTGGTGGCCTCGATGGAAGCCCACATGACGATGATGTTCGAGGCGAGCGTGGCCGCGAGCATCGAAGCTAGGAAGAACGAGAGGAGGCCATAGTACATGCCCAGCTGGCCCTCGGAGACGATCTTCTCCTCGACCTCGTGGCGGATGTAGCCCACCGAATACACGAACACGAAGAAGGCGACCACGACCGTGAGGGACGTGAAGACCGCGGAGACCGAGTCCATGTAGAGGTAGCCGTAGAAGTCGACTACCGGGGCAGGCGACTGCATGAAGCCCCAGAGGGCCGCGAAGGCGAAGGCGGCAGCGGCCGCGGCGCCCGCGACGGCGACGATCTCGGAGAAGCGGGGGTGCTTCTGGGAGAGGAACGCGAGCAGGCCGGCGATGATCGGAGCGAGTATTATCAGTTCGAGCATTGTGTCACCTTCTCTCTATGAGGTCGTCGAGCTCCTTGGTGTCGAGCGTTCCCACGGTCCCGCGTATCTTCAGCGCGAGCAGTGTCGCGACTATCGTGAGCATCAGCACATCGAAGAGGGCGACCGCTTCCCCCACGAACGGCACCTGGATCGGCAGGGCTGTCGGGAGCAGCACGGCCCCGTTCTCCATCAGCAGGAATCCGATGAGCTGGAGCAGGAGGTTGGGCTTGACCGCGATTATCAGCAGGCCGACCAGTATGAGCGATATGACGAGGGGGAGCATGAGCGTCGTCCCGCCGAGGACCGACGACAGCACGAAGGCGAGCACGATGAGCACGCAGGAGTATATCAGCGCGCGTGCCGTGGAGACCGGCGCCCCCATGAACAGCGGGTCGAAGTCGAGGTTCAGGCGCAGGTCGGCCTTCGTCGCCTTGAAGACGTTGTAGAAGCGCATTGGGAGCAGCTTCACCTCGCCCGGCATGACCCTGAAGAGGTGGTAGAGCAGGATGGGCACGAGTATGAGCTTGAAGAGGACAGTCGAGCCCAGGCGGAAGTAGGCGTCTATCGTCGGCTCGTAGAGCACCTGGGAGAGGAAGATGAGCACCAGGCATGCGCTCTGGAGCGCGTAGAGCTCGAGGCTCCGCCGGAACGTCGCGCTGAAGATGAAGTAGAGCGAGCTGAGGAGCATGATGAGGAGGAGCGCGGTCGTGATGTTCTCCCCCGGCTGTGAGGCGAGGAAAAGGCGGGAGAGGAACGCGAGGACTGAGAGGATCATTGCGAGGATCAGGAGCTCCCCGACCTTGAACAGCCTCACCTTCACGCTTATGCTCTCGACGGTCGCGGTGATGACCGAGAGCGCCACCCCGATGCCGAGCACCGCCGCGGCCCTCTCGAGGCCGTCCTGGGGCACGAACGGCAGGAACAGGACGCCCAGGAGGCTGAACAGCAGGAATATCTTGGCCGCATGCGCCCATTCGATGAGGGCCAGGTCCGGGCCCGAGTTCTCGAGTATCATCGCCTCATGGACCATGGTCAGCTCCAGGTGGGTCGCCGGGTTGTCGAAAGGCAGCCGCCCGGTCTCGGCCAGTATTATGACGAAGAGGGCCAGCGCGGCCAGCCAGTGGGCAGGCGCTAGCGCCTCGGTCCATGCCGAGGCCCCCGAGGCGAGCGGGACGATCAGGCTGTAGCCGCCCGACACCGCGAGGAAAAGGACGACCGCGAAAAGCGCCGGCTCTATGAGCACCGAGTAGAGCATCTCCCTGCTCGAGCCCAAGCCCCCGAAAGCGCTGCCCGCGTCGAGGCCGGACAGCGCGGTGAGGAAGCGGCTTATGGAGAAGGTGTAGGCGAAGAAGATGATGCTCACGGCCAGGTAGGGCGACGAGGAGAGTATCGGGAGCATGAGCGATGCAATCGCGATGGACACGAAGCCCACGACGGGAGCTATGACGAACACGAACGATGTGACGTCGCTCTTCTTGGTCCCCTTGGAGAGGAGCTTCAGCACGTCGAAGTAGGGCTGGAGGATGGGCCCGCCGGACCTCCCCTGGAAGCGGGCCTTGACCTTGCGCATTATGCCTATCAGCAGTGGCGCGAAGATGAAGACGAAGAGGATCTGCAGGAGCGCCTGCGCCGCGAGCGGGATGTTTTCAAGCATATGCATCACGAGACCGCGTATATCGCGAATAACAGCACAAGGCCGAGCGTGATCATGAGGTACATCAGGTAGTCGCTGAGCTTGCCGGAATGGAACACGGCCGAGTACGGGGCCAGGTAGTGGAAGGCGCGGGAGGCCGGATCATAGATGATATAATTGAAGAAAGCCGAGCCGTAGGCCGCCGCGGGCTTCGACAGCGGGTCGAGCCAGGCGTTGAGCGAACGGGTCACGGGCATGGCGAATCCCGCGGCCGAATACTGCATGCGCGGCGTGACGTCCTGGTAGCCGCAGCCCCATGTCTCGCCTGCCTCGTGCTTCCGGTTCCTTCCCGCGAAGCGGAGCCCTGCCCAGAGGAGGGCCGAGCCCAGTACGAGGGCGATCAGCACCGGCGCTGTCTGGATCCCTTCGGCGTAGACCGATATCGAGGAAGCCGAGGCCGGGAAGCCGAGGGATGAGAATACGCCGAGAGCGGCCTGCGCCCCGCCGAGGGGAAGCGCCCCTGCGGCGACGCACGCGAGCGCGAGGAGCCCCATGCCGGCAAGCATCGAAGAGGGCACCTCCTTGGCATGGGCCGCGTGGGCGCTCCTAGGCATGCCGAGGAACGGGATGCCGAAAGCCTTCACGAACGCGCCCACGGCGAGGGCGCTGGTGAGGGCCAGGAACAGGACGCCGAGGGAGAGCAGGAGGGAGAGCTGGGCCGAAGGGCCGATGCCGCCGAGCAGCGCCTCGAAGGTGAGCAGCTCGCTGACGAACCCGTTGAGCGGGGGTATCGCTGCGATGGAAGCGGATGCGAGGAGGAACAGCACGGCCGTGGCCGGCATGAGCTTGGCCAGGCCCCCGAGCTCCTCGATGTTCCGCTGGTGGGTGGAGTAGGCGATGCTTCCGGCTCCTAGGAAGAGCAGGCTCTTGAATATCGCGTGGTTGAACGTATGGTAGAGGGCGGCGAACAGCGCCAGGGCGGCCAGGGCCGGGATCTTCGCCCATGCGAAGAGGACGGCCGCGCCGAGCCCGATGAATATTATGCCGATGTTCTCTATGCTGTGCATGGCGAGCAGGCGCTTGAGGTCATGCTCCAGGAGCGAGTAGAGCACGCCGAGCACGGCCGAGAACATGCCGAGCACCAGGATCACCGTGCCCCACCACATGGCCGCCCCTCCGTCCATGATGTGGAAGAACCCGAACAGGACGCGGACGAGGCCGTATATCGCGACCTTGAGCATGACGCCGGACATGAGGGCCGAGACGTTGCTCGGCGCCTGGGGATGGGCCAGCGGGAGCCAGGCGTGCAGGGGGATTATCCCGCATTTCGAGCCGAATCCGATCAGGGCGAGCACGAACACCGCGTCCGCGAACATCGGCGCGTAGGAGGCCGCCCCGAAGGAGCTGAAGTCCAATGAGCCGGAGCCGCCGGCCAGTATCAGGAACATCAGGGTGAGGGCGACGGCCCCTATATGAGTTATTATAAGATAGTTGAAGCCCGCGGTCTTTACCCCCTCCTCGCGGTGCTCGTAGGTCACGAGGAAGAACGAGCTGAGCGCCATCGCCTCCCAGACGACCAGGAAGAGCAGGGCGTTCTGGGCGGTCACGACGAGGATCATCGAGAGGAGGAAGAGATTGTAGAGGAAGGCGAAGCGCCCCAGGTTATAGCCCTTCTCGCTGTATTCGCTGGAATAGCCGAACGAGTAGATCGAGACCGCGGCGCCCACGAAGGCGATGATGGAGACGAAAAGCCCGGAGAGGGCATCCACGCTGACAGAGAGCGTGCCCAGCGGCGCGCCGAGCTGGGCGAACACCATCGTGCCCGGCCCCATCCCGATGAACGGGGCGATCCCGGCGAAGAGGGCCAGGGCGCATCCGACTAGCGCGAGGCCGAAGCCCAGGACCGTGCTGGCGCGCTGGTTCCTCGAAGCGAGCAGCGAGAAGGCGGAACCGGCGATGAATGCCAGCATGGATAGTGCAAGTGCGGGCTGGCCGAAAATGTTCGGATCACTTATTTGCATATTCTAAGACCTTCTGGCCGGTAAAATTCAACATAATTCAATGTGAAGATTTTTAAAGATGGCTGGGCTCGCCGGGTCGGCATGCCGGTCCGCGGCGCGTTTTCAGACTGTTTTTAATAATTCGGGGCGAGAGACAATCATGGAAAAGGTCCTGATACTGAGCGGAAGCAGGAGCGACGAGGAGATAGCGAAGCAGGCGATGGACGTCCTCAACGCATTCGGCGTGCCGTGCAGGTACGAGGTCGCCTCGGCCCACCGTAACCCGGAAAAGGTCGAGCGGCTCATGAAGGAATCGACGGCGCAGGTTTTCATAGGCATAGCCGGGATGAGCGCGGCGCTCCCTGGCGTGATGGCCTCGAGGACGGCCAAGCCGGTGATAGGGATCCCGGTCAACGCCTCGCTCATGGGCCTGGACTCGCTCATGTCGATCGCCCAGATGCCCCCTAACGTGCCCGTCGCGTGCGTCGGGGTGGGGATGGGCAAGAACGCCGGCCTGCTCGCGGTCCAGATACTGGCCCTCGGCGATCCAGCGCTCGCGGCGAAGCTGGCCGAGTTCAAGGAGAAGCTCAAGCAGTAGCGTTTAATACCTGAGAGGGACAACTCATCAAGAGGTAGTTGATTTGCCGGCAGATTCAGAGAAGACCTACCAGCTTCGGAAGCAGCTCCGCATGCTGGAGGCGTATCGTGGCAGCGGCACCGAGCTGATATCGGTGTACATACCGTCAGGCTCGCCCATACACGAGATGAACAACAAGCTCCGCGAGGAGGCGAGCCAGGCGAGCAACATAAAGTCGAAGTCCACCCGCCTCAACGTGCTGGGCGCGCTGGAGAGGATAATGAACCACCTCAAGCAGTTCAAGAAGACCCCCGACAACGGCCTGGCCGTCTTCGCCGGCAACATCTCCGACAATCCGGCCAAGGTGGACATCGAGCTCTTCTCGCTCGAGCCCCCGGAGAAGCTCAACATCGGCACCTACCGGTGCGACAGCAGGTTCTTCCTCGACCCGCTCCAGTCGATGCTCGGCTCGGTCGATTCGTTCGGGGTGGTGGTCCTCGACGGGCGGGAGGCCACGGTCGCCCTGGTGAAAGGCACGAACATTACGATCATCAAGAAGCTCAACTCCACGGCCCATGCCAAGATACGCAAAGGAGGCCAGTCCGCCAGGAGGTACGAGCGCCTCATCGAAGAGGCCATCGAGGTCTACTACAAGCGCGTCGGCAACGCGATGGACGAGGCTTACCTCAAGGACGAGAAATCCATAGTCAAGGGCGTCATAGTGGGCGGCCCGGGGCCCACCAAGGAGAACTTCATGAAGATGAGCCCGTTCAACTACCAGATAAAGGTCCTCGGCGTCGTCGACACCGGCTACACGGAGGAGTTCGGCATCCGGGAAGCCCTCTCCAAGAGCGAGAACATACTGGCCCAGCAGGAGGCCGTAAAGGAGAAGATCCTCGTCGACCGGTTCATCAAGGAGGTCGTCAACGACGGCCTGGCCACCTACGGCGAGAGCCAGGTGCGCGAGGCTGTCATGAGCAGGCAGGCCGAGAAGGTCCTCCTCTCCGAGGGGCTCACGCACATGACCGGCTCGTACCGCTGCCCCTCGTGCGGGGCGGAGGAGAAGAAGGCGAGCAGGGAGCAGCCCCAGGACACCATCCAGTGCCCCAAGTGCGGCAAAGAGATGAAGCTCCAGTCGAAGGAGCTGCTTATAGACGAGATGACCGAGCTTGCGAAGCAGAACGACATAGAGGTGGAGATAATCTCCACGAACACCGTCGAGGGAAACCAATTCCTGACCGGCTTCGGCGGCATCGGGGCGTTCCTCAGGTACAAGACGAGATGAGCGGCCGGACCATAGGAGCGTCATCGCTTCCTGCTGCCGCCTGCGATGCCCAACCAGATCATCGTGATCCCGATTCCCAGCGCGGCTATCCCCGCAGCTTCCCATTCGACCGAGCCGCCTTCTACGCATCCGCAATCGGCGAAACAGAGGATCGGGCAGATCCTGGCCGCGCCGGCTCCCTGAAGGAGCCAGAGCAGCCCTATGAGCGCGATGGCAAATCCGGCGAGGGCCTCAGCGGCGATCATCGGTTTCATGATCCTGAATGCACCGCGAGGGAGTGGGCCGGCAACCAATATAAACACATATTGACACGAATCAATCATGATGCAGGTCTCATCCATTCCGGCTCATCGGGATCATTCTGCCCCGGCCCCCCGCACGAGGAAGGCCGCCTTCGCCTCTGCCGCCGCGGCAGGGCTGATCGCTCTCTCCGCCTGCACTCCCCAGACCCCGAACGACGTCCCCGCGATTATCGAGGTCAGGAGCAAGCTCCGCGAGCCCCCATCCACCCTGGCCGAGGACCTCGGCGAGGCGACGCAATCCGACCTCAACGGCAAGATCACGCTGTGCATGGGATATTCCTCCTGCACATTGGACGTCGAGCCCGGCGACATACTCCTCTCCTACCGGTTCCTGCCGGAGCAGGAAGGGCGCATCGAGATATCGGTCACCAGGACGGCCGACCCCGGGGTATCGTTCGAGCAGACGACGGAGTTCAGGCTCGGGTCCCCGACCTACGACAACCAGACCGTGATGAGCGGGGAGAAGGCGCGCCTCTTCAACACGGACCTCACGATAAGCGTGACGAAAGGGGACGCGGGCCGGTTCTACGTGAACCTGGAGTAGCTCAGCCGCGGGTTATCGCGCACGAGCCCATGGTGTAGTTGCTTCCGACCGTCACGACCATGCCGTTGCTGTAGTAGCTGGCGCCGCCCGGGCCCTGCTTGACGTATATGGTAAGGCCGCTCTTCAGCATGCTGAAGCAGTCGGAGGGGTCCCTCTTTCCGTCCGGCGCGGTGCAGCCGTCGTCGGCGAGCGAAAGCGGGGTGACGGACTTGCCGCCCATGCCGCTGCTGCCGGCGAAGTCCACGCCGCACTGGAGGATGTTGTCGCTGACCTTGGTGTCCTTGACCCCGCGCACGTCCATGACTATGAAGACGTTGGACGCAGAGTCGAATATCCCCTTGAACGTCTCGGCGTCGACCGAGGTGCCCGGAGTGAATGCCATCGAGGACTGGTTGAGGAAGTAGTAGGCCAGCGCGAGGGCGATGACGAGGAGCACGACGACGGCCGCGGTCTTGAGGGCCGAACCCTTCTTCTGGACCGTCGCTGCGGATCCGGAGGGCGTTCCCTCCTTGGCCTCCGGCGCGGCCTTCGCCGCCTCTGGGGCCTTTTTCGCTTCGGGGGCGGGTTTCGCCTCGACGGCCGTCTCCGGCTCTTCGGCCGCGTTCCTCTTCTTCTTGCTTGCCATAATCATCAGCTGAACAGCGCCACAAGCGGGCATGATTGGTAGTAATCGAGGTTGGCGTTTATCTGGGCCTTGTTCTGGTATATCACCGAGAACCTAGGCGGCTGGTTGTCGGGGGCGTATCCCAGCACGAACGACGAATCGGCCGCGCTTATGCTGTTCTGGCAGTCGCGCGCGTTGTAGCTGGTGTTCTGGCCCTGCTGGCTCGTGCTAGTGCAGGAAGTCTGGGTCAGGGTGTATATGGCGTAGGTCTTGTTCTTGCCGCCGAACGAGCCGGCCAGGCTGCTCGCGCAGGCTTCCATGGCGGCCGAGTCGGAGGAGGAGGCGTTGCGCAGGTCGACCACTATCGCGGTCGTGTTCTTCGAGTTGAACTCCGAGAGGAACTCAGGCAGGGTGGCGTCGGTCGATGTCTTGCCCAGGAACAGGTACATGAACACGCTGAAGAGGAGCAGGATCATCATTATGGAAAGCATGGCGACGCCGAGTATCTGGCCGGTCTTCGGTATGCGGAAACGGCTGGCGGAGAAGATGTGGATGAATATCAGGAGCACGATCGAGCCGTAGGAGAGGAAGAAGAGGGCGGAGAACGCGCCGAGTATCAGGGGCGACTGGGGTATCGTCGAGGGAGAGACCGGGCTCTTGGTGGCCACTTCGGCTATGCCGGTGTTTATGCGCCTGGCGAAACCGCGGAACAGCAGCAGCACCCTCGTGGCAGGCGTGTCGCTCTCGCTCTGCAGGAGGAGCTGGGCCCTGGACGTGAGGTTGCTGTAGTTGGCCGAGAGGGCCTGCAGCTGGGCCACGGTCAGCCCGTCGCGGAACTGGGCGTCGACGTCGCTGGTGTCGTTCACGAGCAGCTCCAGGGACTTGAGGGACACCGGGTCCAGGTCCTTGGTCTGGAGGACGAGTATGAGGGAGTTCTCGATGTTCTTGGCGTTCTTGGTGTCGTTGTAGACCGCCAGCATGGATGAGGAGGAGTTCGAGACGAGCGAGGTGAGGTTCTGGTAGGTGGATATGTCGCTGTCTATTGTCGTGAAGTTCCGCGCGCCGATGTCCTGGGGGATGGTCGTGTTGAGGGACTTGAGCTGGTCCAGCTTGCCCGAGAGGGTGTTGTTCGCCACATGGCCCAGCGCAGCGTTTCCAAGGGCGATCGCGTTCCCGCCGGCGACCGAGATGGGGGCGAACTGGTCCGTGTAGTAGACGGCCAGGTTCTCGGTCTTGAGGTGCTCCATGCGCGTCTGGGTGCTGTTGAATATCTGCGCGGACACGCCCTGGTAGTTGCTCAGGGGCGCGATCTTCTGGTCGAGGGACACAGCCTGGTCGTGGATCGACTGCGCCGCGCCCTCATCGAGCTGGAACGAGGGGCAGATCGCGTAGCAGACGCCGTAGCAGGCCTGCCGGTCCGCCGAGTCGTTGAGCCGCGGGGTGCGGAATATCGTGTGCTCTATCTTGATTGCGTCGGGCTTCAGCTCGCCGGAGGTGCTGCTGATGTAATCCAGCGTCGCGCCCATGTTGGTCTGGTTGAGGCTGTTGAGCATGACCGTGTAGTTGTTCAGCAGGTCGTCCATCCTCAGGCTGATCGGAGTGAAGTCCATCAGCGGCTGGACGAGCTGGTCGGCGGAGCCGAGGTTCAGGCCATCCTTGTAGATGGAGTAGAGCAGGAGCGCGTTCTGGGAGCAGGATGCGTTGTCCCTGCATATGACCGGCTGGCCGTTGACGGTTATCTTGCCGGTGGAGAGCAGGACGTCGTCCCTGCATGTGTACTCCTCCTTGCCCTTGAAGTCGTAGCCGTCGTTCCTGCTCAGGTTGAAGGTCTGGATCGTCGAGAGCAGGTTCTGGACGTCGCCCTGGCTGGGCGAATACTGCTGGACGAAGTATGTATAGAGCACCGAGTCCAGCTGGCTCTGGTTGGTGACCGGGCTGCCGTCCTGCAGGAGGAAGGCGTACGAGCCGTTGATATTGACGATGGAATACGAGGAGTTGCCGGACGAGAAGTTGGTGTAGGTGATCGAGGCGTTCTGCTCCTGAGGATAGAGGTAGTCCGAAACGTTGAAGGCCGCCGAAACGGCGGCAAGTAACAGTAGGCACGCGACTGCTTTATGGGAGGTCATTGAGGATATTTTGGAGGGGTTATTTATATACTTTTCCGTTCAGAGGTCCCGCGAAACGACATAGTCGGCCAGCTTCAGCAACGACTCCTTGTCCTTCGAGTCCGGCAGGCCCAGGACCTGCCGCTTGGCCTCCTCGACGAGCCTTTTCGCCCGGTCTTTGGCGAACTCTATGGAGCCGCTCCCGCGCAGCATGCTTATCGCCTCGTCGATCTCCCCCTTCTCCTGCGTGTGCGACGAGAGTATCTTCACGAGCCTCTCGCGGGCGGGCTTGTCGGCATTCCGCAGGAAATGCACCACCATGAGCGTGCGCTTGCCCTCCGAGATGTCGCCGCCGATCTCCTTCTTGTATTTGTCGAACTCGCCGGTGAGGTTTAGCACGTCGTCCTGTATCTGGAACGCCGAGCCGAGGCTCTCCCCGTACGCCCGAAGCTTCCCCCGCAGCCGCTTGCCGCCTCCGGCCAGGGACGCGCCTGCCTCGCATGATAGCCCCATGAGGGCGGATGTCTTGCCGCCTATCATCGCGAGGTATTCCTTCTCGTCGACGTCGAAGCGCCCTCCCTTTATCCAGTCGAGCTCGATCCCCTGCCCGTCCACGACCCTCTTGAACGCCTCTGCGTAGAGCATCTGCAGGCCGACGAGCCTCCGGGGAGGCATCTCGAGGGACACCAGGCGCCTCCAGAGGAGGGTGTAGAGAGCGTCCCCTGAGTTGAGCGCGATGGCGGTCCCGTGCTGGATGTGGAGGGTCGGCTCGCCCCGCCTGAACTGCGACTGGTCCTCGATGTCGTCGTGGATGAGGGTGAAGTTGTGGAACAGCTCGATTATCGCGGCCGGCACGATTGCGTCCTCGTACCTTCCGCCGGCGGCCGCGCAGGAGAGCAGGCAGAGGGCGGGCCGGATCCTCTTCCCGCCGCGCTTGAGGAAGGGGCCGAGCATGCCGTAGACGCGGCGGTCCTCCCCATCCAGGTCCTTCTCCATGACCCTCTCGATCGCGGAAAGCTGCTGCTCCAGATGGGGATAGATGTCCATGGGATTACCTCGTCCGCTCATGATTAAAAAAGTTTCTAAAGCCGCTTCGAATGGCCGCACCGGCAGCGCACCCGCAGGCACGCGTTCTTCCGGTCGAACGAGACCGTGACGGTCTTGCCGGGGATCCATATGAGCATGCACTTGCGGCAGAAGCTGTTCCGCATCTCCTTGGGGAGCTTGACCTTGTTCTTCTTGAGCAGGTCGAATGCCATCCGGACGTAGCGGCGGGAGCGCTCCTCGTTGCCGGCCAGGTAGGCTTTCCTGGCCTGCTCCAGCAGCCGCTCTATCGACGAGCGCACGCTGGTTTTTATAATGTTCTTCCGCCTACTATCCATGCAGTTGGTTCGATGGATAACTTTATATACGATTACTTTGTCAGCCCGATCTGGGACCGGACCGGCTACAACATCGTCAATACCCTCGTGTACGCCGCCATCGCCATCGTGGCGGTCTATGTCATCGGCAGGATCCTCAAGGGCAGGGTGAGGATGGATGAGGCGTTCGTGAAGGGCGTGCTCTGCTTCGTGCTCTTCGGCTCCACGATGCGGGTCGTTACGGACTCGATAGATAACGGGGTCTTCAAGCCTGTGACCCCGGTGCACCAGTGGGTCCTCGAGAGCCACCTGCTGGACTACGGCTATTTCACCGTTACGCCGGGGATATACGTCGTGACTGCTGCCCTCCTGCTCGCCAGCCTGGCGATATTGCACCGCCTGGGCAAGCCGCAGTGGCTCGGCTACGTCGGCCTGGCCCTCTGGCTGCCGAACTTCCTCCTCCTCGTCCCGTTCATGAAGTACGCAGCTTATGCGGTCCCGGTCCTCCTCCTAGCCGCCATACCGGCGTACCTCGCCTATCGGTGGCTCAAGGACAGGGTGCTGGCTCTGATCGTGGCCGGCCAGGCTCTGGACGGGGCCGCGACCTTCTTCGTGATAGACATATTCTCCAAGATCGTCAACATAAGCTATTTCGAGCAGCACGTCATATCCTCGGCCATAGGCCAGATGTTCGGGTCGTTCTTCCCGTTCTACCTGATAAAGGTCGGCATAGCCTCTGCCGCTGCGTACATCCTCAGCAAGGAGCCCGAGGAGATGGAGGCATCCTTCCTCTCGTGGAGGTTCGCGATGGACCGGTATTACCTGGCCCTCGTCATAATAATAATGGGATTCGCGCCAGGGATAAGGGACCTGCTGCGGATGGTGGTCGGGGCATGAAGACTGCGAAGAGGTTCATGGAAAAGGCAATAGAGGTGGCGGAGAAGGGGGTCAGGGAGGGCAACTCGCCTTTCGGCTCCTGCATAGTCAAGGGAGGGCGGATAGTGGCAGTGGCCCACAACACGGTACTGGCCAGGCACGACGCGACCGACCATGCCGAGATGAACGCGATAAGGCTCGCCTGCAAGAAGCTGCGCAGCCACGAGCTCCGCGGTTGCGTCGTGTACTCCACGACCGAGCCTTGCCCGATGTGCTTCGCCGCCATACACTGGGCCAAGATCCAGGCGATCGTCTACGGCACGGCGATCGAGGACGTCAAGGAACTCGGCTTCTCGGAGCTGACAGTCAGCGACCGGAGGATGAAGAGGGAGGGCCATTCGCCCGTCAAGATAGAGAGCGGTTTCATGCGGGAGGAATGCGTAGCCCTCCTGAAGTATTGGGAAAAGAGGGAAGGGAAGACTTACTGAGCGCCCTGCCGGGCCGCCGCCATCTTCTTGTCCAGGTTGTCGAAAGCCTCCGCGACGCGCGGGTTCTTCTCGGGTCCCAGCACGTGGGAATGGACCTTCAGGTAGAAGCCCAGGCCGCCGACCGGCTCGTGGCCGTCCCTCGCCCGGAGGCGGTTGATCTCGTCGTAGAGCTTCACTACGGGGTATTTTCCCAGCAATTTCAATTCTGAGGCTGTCAAATCATCACCTATCTGCCACTGGCTGGCAGTCAATTGATCATATAGTGTGTAAAAGTATATATAAAGGTGATGGTTGTTCTAGCTACATTTAAATACTTTAATTGCCACATCATATCATGGAGAACCCGAAATCCAGGCTGGCGATAGTCTACGACCGCTCGGCGGTCAGCGGGCCGGAGCTCGAGGCGGCGATGTCCGGCATCCGCAGGTTCAGCCGTTTCGGCGTGGAATGCGAGGGGATAGAGGTGTCCGACCGGAAGGCGCTCGCCACCGTCAAGAGGGGGGAGAGGATACGCGACATGATAGGCCGGGAAAAGACTGTTCTCAACCCGATGGATCTCCACAGCCTGCTCATAAGGGAAGCGTTCACGAAGCCCAGGGAAGTGATGGGGATAGGGATCATGGGGGGCGAGCTTGCCAGCTCGTCCGGCGGGGAAGGCGAGAGGCAGGTGGCCTCCACCGGCGTCAGCCTGATAGGGGTGGGGGGCGTCGTGACGCTCAGGAAGATCCGCGCCACCCTGGACTGGCGGACGGCAGAGAGCACGATAGAGGCGGCGGTCGCCCATGAGGCGGGGCACATACTGGGGATCAGGGGCCACTGCGCGGATGCCGCCTGCCTGATGCGCGAGAACGAGCACCTGGAGGATTTCGTCGAAATCACGGTCAGGCAGGCCAGGGACCTCTGCGCGAGGTGCAACTCGCTCATCCGCTCGTTCATCAGCGTCGGGATGGAACGCGGCCAGCACTGATATCGGGCGCTGCGCCCCCGGACCCATAGGGGCTTAAAAACCTTTTTTTCCATAAGAGCCGACTATGAGGGACGCACGGATTAGGCTGCTCCTCCACCCGGAGCTGCAGGACCATGAGAGGAAGGCGGCCGCAGGCGCCGCGCGCAGGTTCGGGCAGTTCGGCCTCAAGGCCGAGTCGGTGCAGGGTCCGGACGCGAAAGTATGGAAGGACCGGTGCAGGCAGCAGGTCTTCGACCTCGTGTTCGGAGAGGGGAAAGCCGCCATCCGAGGCGTCGGGCATTTCTTCGAGCCGGTATATCCAGTGCCGAACGACGGCGCCATCCTCGCCGGCGTCACCGTCCGCGAGATCGCCTGGGGCGGAGACCCCGCGTTCAGGGGCGGGTTCAGCATCGACGGGGTGGGGTGCGTGCTTTCGCTCTCCGGCCTGAGGGCGTCGGGAACGCCCTACAGGGGCGCCGGGCCGGCCGACCAGCATGAGGCCGCCGAAGCGATCGAGCTGGCACTGACCAAGGAGATAGGGCATTCCCTGGTCGGCAAGACGCACAGGCGGTTTGGAAACGAGCCCCCCCACTTCGATGATTCGGGGTACTGCCTCAGCGCCGGATGCCTGCTCGAGAACACGGGCGATTACATATCATACTTGAGGAAGTCGCGTTCCCTGCGCGCTGATTTCTGCGGCGGCTGCATGGAACTCCTCAGATTCAGCGTCATCTCAATCAATCATCTGGGCTGCGCCTAGAGCTTGCTCGCGACCGCTATCAGGAGCAGCAGGCCGCCCAAAAACACGAGCGGCAGGGTTATCTTGGCCACGGCGACGATGGAATTCACGGTCGAGATGACCTCTATGGACTGCTTCGCCCCGAGGACGCGGATGTCGAACCAGCGCGTGTCCTGGAAATACCGAGCCTCCTGCATGTCGCCTGCGGCCTCCTCCACCGCATCCCTGATTGCCGCGAGTATGTTCTCCTGCTCCTTGAGGGGATTCAGGACCCCGCGGACCATGTTCGTCTGGTGCGTGTCTGTCGTGAACACGCCCACGGTGAGATCCCGACCCAGCCTCTTGCCGAGCGCCTTGACCTCGGACTCGATCTTGTCCCTCGATTCGGGTGTCACCCCGTTCGAGTCTATGACGATGACCACGTATTCAGGCTTCGAGGAGATGACCGCCGCCTTCACCCCGCCCTTGCCCACCACGTCCGACTCGACCGACCGGAAAGCCACGCCGATACGCAGGGGGGCCTTCTCGGCCTTGCCCGAAAGCGCCGCCCTGAGCGCGCCGAGGTAGTTGTAGCCGACGAGGCTTCCTGGCTCGAAGCTGGTGATGTCGCCGGTCTCGGCGTTATGCTGGTCGACTATCATCGCGCGGGAGGCGTGCTTCTCGGCCTCGAACATCAGGCTCAGCCCCAGGCCGAAATTGACGTCCTCGGTGACCAGCGGGGCGCGGCTGAGGCTCACTATCGCCGACTCGCCTATCCGGAGCGCCTGGGCCCTGCATTCGGCCGATTCGCCGAGCGAGAGGGAGACCTTCGCCGGCTGGTAGTCCGCCGAGCGGATCGCCTCGTCGGCGCACGCGAGTATCTTGCTTATCTCGCTCGTCGCCACCGGGTTGAGGTCGTGCGTCACGGTCCCATGGAAGACGAACGTCTTCGAGCCGTATCTCTTGTCCATCTCGGCGGCGATGAGGTGCGAGAACTCGCTGCCGCCGAGGTTCCCGAACGGCCCGTAATGCACGTACGGCGTCACGAAGAAGACCGTGTCCTTCTTGCGGCGGAAGCCGCTTATGCACAGGACGGTCTTCACGTCCTCGCCGACCTGCTGGAAGACCCTCTCCACGTCCTTGTTGTGGTAGAGCCACTGGCTGAAGAGGTAGGACATGGCGTCGGTGGAGCTGAGGCCCAGGTTCTTCTTCATCGGTGCGTTTATGATGAAGAAGAAGATGATGAGGGCCGCCAGAAGGACGAAGGACGAGACGTAGAATTTCGCCGCCACGTCTATGAACGGCGCGCTGGTCACGTAGAGGGCCTGGTTGCTGAAGAGGAAGAGGAGGTAGAAGAGGAGCTGCAGCATGGCGAAGATGATAGAGCGGTATTTGAGGATGAAGACGAAGCGGGCGATGACATACCAGAAGACGAACACGATAGCCGAGCCGACCAGTATGACCAGCTGGGCCCAGAGCGGGTTGACGCCCGATAGCAGCAGGCTGGCCCCATAGGCGAGGGCATAGACAGCCTCGCCGGCCAGGGCGGTCGCGGCGATGCGGCGATAAGGCATCCGGCGGAGCATGAGCTTTATGACGACGGACGTGAGCAGGGCCGGCAGGGAGAGCAGCATCAGCCCGTCGACGAGCTGGTTGATCAGCGGCACCCCCTTGCCGAGGTCTATCACCAGCCCGAAGGCGAGCCCCAGGGCGAGTATGCCGATGATCAGGTAGGGCGCGGGAGGGAGGGTGATGAAATACGACGTGAGGTTGACCGCCTGGTTGATGTTCTTGGTCATCGTTTTTTAATATCGTCCCCGATGCTTTAAAACGATATGTCAGCCATAGTTTGCCCCAAGTGCGGAAGGACCAGCGACGAGGTCGAATTCATCGACGCCTTCTGCATCTACGATTATCCGCTCAACATAAAGACCCCCGACCGCGTGGAGCTCGAGCAGTGCACGAGGTGCGGGAGAATCAGGATCAGGGGCGAATGGACGCCGTATTCCGAGAAGAAGGTCGCCGACTTGGTCCTCTCCAGGTGCAAGGGCGATTTCGAGGAGGCGTCATACGACATGGCGTACCAGACCGCGAGCTTCCTTGTCAGGAAGGGATCCGCCCGGGTCGAGAGGAAGATCCCCCTCGACATCCGCAGGACCATCTGCCCGCAGTGCTCCAGGATAAGCGGCGGCTACTTCGAGGCGATAATCCAGCTCCGCGGCGACCGGGCGAAGGCGGAGAAGCTGGCCGGGACCCTGCTGAAGAGGCTGGAGAAGAAGACGTTCGTGACGAGGACCGAGGAGAAGGACGAGGGGCTGGACCTCTACATCGGCAACTCCAAGGCGGTGGTGGCGCTGATGGGCGAGCTCGGCCTGAAAGTGCTCATTACCAAGAAGCTGGTCGGGCGCGAGGAGGGCAAGAGGCTCTACCGGACGACTTTCCTTGTCAGGGTATAATGAGGTCGCTCGAAAACAGAACCCGTGGCCAAGATTTGATATATGTTATAAATTATGATAAAAAAGGAATATTTAATAATCTCTTCTCTTAAAAACTCATTTATGGCGATTCGGCGATTGCATAGCGAAAAGATACCTTCAAACATCGCATTGATAGGGGTTACAGGCGGTTCTAAGCCTTCTTTCGGTACTTTGCTCGGCGATGCAAAAGTTAGAGAGCTGGATCTCGGGCCAGACCCAAAGGAAAAGATAATTGCAGTCGCAATAATCGAGAGTGTGTGTTTGCTTGTTGAGCAATATTCAGGCGACCTGTCCCAGACTGCGCTGTTACGGACCGCAGTTCCTTCGCGTTTTAATCAACATATTGTAGGCACTCTTCCTAGGTTGGAGTTTGGCGGCGAATTCGAATATAAAGTCCCATTAGAGAGTGGGCGGATTTCTGTTTGCGAACTGCCTTTGGGCCGGCATTCAATCCATGTGGAACTTCAAGAGATGGACACTTTACAGATACTATCCCGAAATAGCGTTAAACTTCGTCATGAACCTACCGGTGAGACCAGTAAGTTTCAAAGCTTCGATGTTTGGATAGACCTCGATGACAAAAAATATTCCTTATTTTTCGAGTGTGCAATCCCGGAAGCCCAAGTTGTTTTATATGAGAATACCCCATTGGCACATTCACCGCCCAGTGTAGGCGTTGCCGCCTTGGGTCCGCATGAAGCTGAAGAGTTAAGGCTATGGGGGCACAAAAGTGCAAGATCTCCTGAAAGATTTGATGTCGGGCCATTTGTACTGAAAGTGATGTTTGCTGGTGCTGTTCCAGAACTTTCTTCACTGTAAGCTTCGAATAGATTACTCCGGTATCAGCACATCTCCTTCCTTCTTTCCCTTCTCCTCCATCTCCTTCTCGGCGGCAAGGGCGTTCGGCAGGCGCAGGGCCTCGGGTATCGCCGGCAGGTGGATGAAGGTCGTCTTGAAACGCACGACCAGCGCGAAGACCGCGGCCTTGGCAGCCTCGACCCCGAATAGCGAGAACACCAGGGTGGCCCCGCCCTCGCTGAGGCCGAGGCCGGCTATGGTCGGCGAGGGGACGAATTCCAGCATCGTCAGCAGCGGCTGGAGGAAGAAATAGAACAGCGGCTCGGGGAACGGCGTCGCGACGGTTATCCCCAGGGCCTTGGCCGCGAAATACCACGAGAGCGAGCGGAAGCCCCAGCTGAATATTATGATGAAGAGTATGTGGGGGGTCCTCCGCACGACCACGTGAGAGCTGTCCTGCATCTTCAGCACCGTCTCGTATAGCTGCGAGACGAGGGGTATCCTGCGCACGAACGAGAAGAGCAGGACGAAGCGCTTGGAGAAGAGGGTGAGCATCATCACAAGCACGAACGCGCTTATCACCGCCGCCCCGATTATGAGGACCCATCCCTGGCCCGGGCCTATGAACACGAAGAGGATGTAGAGGATCGCGAGGCCGCCCGAGACGACCTTGAATGCGAAGTCGAATATCTGCGGCCCGAAGATGGAGAGCAGGGCCTTGTCCGATTCGACCTTGTAGTTGTAGCGGAGCACCGCCGCGGTGGCGAAGTAGCCGGTCCGGGACGGGGTGAAATCCGAGAGGAACATGCCCACGATGTGCGACTTGAGTATGTCGATGAAACCGAGGCGCACGCCCATGTCGGACAGCAGCATCCGTATCCGGTAGGCCAGGGTGAGGTCCATCAGGACCAGCATCAGCATGCTCAGCGCCACGTAGCGCCAGTCGATGTGCGCGAACGCCTGCACGGCCGCTCCGACGCCGACGTACTCGAGCACGAGCGCGATCAGGATGAGCGAAACGGCCGCGTTGAGCGCCAGTATGAGCCTACGGTCCATCCTTGACCTCCCTGAATCGGAGAGTGAACTCGAGCTTCTTGGTGTCTGGCGCGAGCCCTATCGCCGGCGGGATGATCGCGTTGACGGAGTTTATCTCGGCCATGGCCGAGTCGATCTCGGCCTGGGAGAGGTGGGTGTGGAAGCAGTTGAGGAAGCATATGAGGTTCTCGGCGCAGAGGTAGGCGGAGGCTTTGAGGTTGTCCTTCATCTCCTGCGGCCGCTTCTCAAGGGTTGTCGTCCCCTCCATGTTCGGGGTGTTGTGGTTCACGCCGAAGATGCTCGAGTGGGACTTCTGGCAGAGGACCCAGTACTGGTTGAAGAAGAACCGCTCGAAGAGCTCCTTCGAGTACAGCCTCTTCATCATCTTCCTGAAGTTGTACTTCCGCCGGAGGTTCTCCAGCTCGCGCTCCTTCGTGTGCGACCAGCCGCCGGACTTCATCAGCCGGAACTTCTCGGTCTCCAGGTCGCTTATCTGGGTGAAGTTGGAGTAGATGCCCTCATCGGTGAGGTACGCATACTCCCAGATGATCGTCTCGAAGACGGTGCGCATGTTGTTGCCGGCCGGGTCCAGCATCCCGCTCCGTATCATGTCGTAGGTTGCCGAGAGGTAGACGCAGTTGCGGTAGAAGAACGCCGAGAGGTACTGCTCCTTCTGCGCGAGGCCTCCGCTCCTGGCGAGCCTGAAATAGAGCGAGAACGAGACGCCGATCGCCTTCTCGATGGCCTTGCAGTCGCCCTCGAAGAGCCTGCCGCTCTGGATGTGGACGTGCTCATATCGTCCTCTGAGGGCGTCGTAATCTAGCTCAGCCATGGGTGTTGATTAGGCGTATAGCTTTTTGTATGCATCGAAAAACACGGCGAAGAGGATGGAGCGGGCGAAGGAAGGGTTTCTCATCGCCCTCCGGACCGAGTATGCGAACGCGTCCGGCCCGTACGGCACGTACTCCGTGGGATTCACGCCCTTGCCCCTCAGCTCGTCGTAATAGGAGGGGAGGACGCCCTTGAGGACCTCGAGGTCGAAGAAGGCCTTCGGATGCTCCTTGGCCATCCTCAGGGCGAGGGCCACGGCCTCGGGATGATGGGTCCCGACGGCGATCCCGAAGGAGGGCGGGCTTTCCGTGAAAGCCTTCCTGATGAGCGCGAGGAAGCGCTGGTGCAGCTCCTTCTGGTCCGTGACCGAGGCCCCGGCGCTTTCCTTGTATATCCCTTTCACGAGCCGCACCATCACCGGGCCGCTCCCCGCCAGCGCTATCAGCCCCTCCAGGTCCTTGTCCGTCCGCCTGAGGTTCGCCTGGAGGCAGATGCCGAGCCGGAACTCGGAGCGGTGCCTCTTGTAGAACCCTATCGTGAAATCCGTGAAGCGCGAATCTTCCATGTCCAGCCAGGCCACGATGCCCTTTCCGCTCGCGTACGATGCCACCTCTGCCATCTTCTCGTCGCAGAAGCTCCTGGGGTCCTCGATGTCCAGGGCGTTGAAGCCGAACTGGGACGGCTTTATCGTGATGGCGGCCTTCGCCCCGGAGGCTGCGATCGCATCTATGAGCCGATTGTATTCGGCGACAGCCTCCTCGGCCTGAGCGGTCTTCGCGTAGTGCTCCCCCAGGTAATTGATCACGCACGCCGAGCCCTTGCCATTGAGCCTCCGGCAGTACGAGACCGCGTCCGTCGCCCGGGAGCCGGCGACCCAGCGCCCCATGATGTGCAGGAAGAAGAAGTTGCCGAAAGAACGCACCACCGAGGGCAGCATGCTTATCCAAGGAGCGCTAGGCTTTTATTGCTGACCGCGCCGCGGGCTCGAGAGCAGCGAGCGGAACCTCTCGGATGCCGTCAGCGGCTCGGTGACGTTCCTCAGCATCGGGTCTTCCCCCCATGAGGTGAACTGGGGGCAGCCTTCGAAGCCCAGGAACCTGCTGCCGAGGGCGGAGCGTATGAAGCGGTACGCCTCGGCGCCGTTCCGCTGGTCCAGGAAGCGGCCGAAAGCCCCCTCCCCCAGCCTCATGTCCACGAGCCTTCCCACGGCGGTGAAGTCTCCGGTCAGGTAGGCGTCCCGGAGGATCTCGCGGCCGCGCTCCGGGTCGCCGCCGACTGCGTCCATGACTATCATCTGGATGTAGAACGATGCGGCCGTCTCGTAAGGATAGGAGATCGAGAGAGGCTCGTTGCCGTGCGTCCGCGCGAGCTGCTGGGCGTGGAGCTCGGTCATGCCTTCGTGGAACCAGCGTATGTAATGCTTGTCGACGACCGCTCCCCCCGCGCCGGCGATCCGTATGTCCAGGCCGCCCCCCAGCTCGGACGCGTAGTGCAGGTCCTCGTGCGTTATGAGCTCGCGCCTCTCCGAAGGGAACCGGACGGCCGAGGAGACCCGGATCTCGTCCGTGCCCCATTCGTGCACGCCGGTCGGCCGGAAGCCCATCTCTGCCTCGAAGCGCGTGAAATACGAAGGCGGCTCGGTCAGCGTGCGCACCGGCCTGCCGGCGAACCTGCCATAGACCTCCGGGCCGAGGTAATCCCTGGTGAGCCAGCCGGAAGCTATCGTTTGGTTGTCGCGCTGGTTCTCCAGCCCCACGACCGCCCGGTCGAGCTCGTCCCTGGACCTGCCCGGCGCATCCAGCCTGGAGAATATCGCGGCCCGCTCGCCGAGCCGGATGCCGGTCTCCTGCGCCGTCCTTCCCTGCGCCCTCTCCTCCGGGACCCGCGCGGCCTGGTCCCTCGTCGCTCCCGCGCCCGTCCGCTCGTCCGGCAGCGGCTGGATACGGATGAGGTCGTCGCGTATGCTGTCTTTTTTCTTGTGCTCCTGAGCCATGCCTGCACCTAGTCGATCGTGACCTTCTTTCCCGTCAGCTTCCCGTATATCCTTTCGCTCAGCGTCTTGTCATCCAGCTGGAACACCACGTACAGGTCGGGCGACGACGCCCTCATCGCCTTGAAGAATGCGGCTTTCTCGTCCCGCACCTTGATCGCTTCTGCAGGGCCGGCTTTCTCGAGCCTCTCATTCCAGGCGGATATGCGCCTCTGCGCTTCCTGGGATTCCTTCGACCGAACCAGTTCATCGAGATCCATACAGGTACCTCATCAACTCTTTCGTTTCCCGGCTCCCGCTTCTCCACCCCGAATGGTCGATATGCGCATCGTCCAGTTTCTTCTCCAGGTACAGCAGCGCCATGGCGCCGTTCCGGATCCGGGGGTAGAATGCGGATCTTCTGGGCAGATCGCGCATGCCCAGCAGGACGTCGAACGTCCCCTCCCCCAGCCTGCCGTCCACTATCGCGCGGACAGCGGTGAAATCGCCGGTGAGATATGCTTCGCGTAGGACGGCCCTTCCGCGCGCCCCGTCTCCCGTCCCCATCTCGGCCATCTTCTGCAGATAAAAGCCGAATGCAGACTCGGCCGGGTACGCGAAAAAGGATGGCGCCTGGCCCTGCTGCCGCACGAGCTGCTGGGCATGGAGCTCGGTCAGGCCCTCGTGGAGCCATCGCACGTCGCCTGCGATTACCGGCCGGTCGCCCTGCCCCCTCCAGCGGATCACGTCCCCTCCGCCCAGCCATGACGCGTAGTGGAGCTGCTCGTGGACGAGGATGAGGTAGCGGTCCGCCTCCAGGCGCACTTCGGATGAGATTGAGAGGTGGTTGGTGCCCCAGTGGCATACCCCGTTCAGGCCAGGGAGGGACGACAGTTCACCGGCCCTCCTGAAATAGTCCGGGCTTTCCGTCGACAGGAAGGGCGGGGCCGCGGTGAAACGCCCGTGGATCAGCGGCCCCAGATAGTCCCTGCCGAGCCATGAGCGCGTCGTGGCGCTGAGCTTATCGTTGGAGGACGCGGACAGCGAAAGGGCGACGAATGCCGGGAGCCCGCTTTCGGTCGGGGATGGCTGGTCAAGCATCTTCCTCATCCTCCGGATCGATCGGGCGTCCCTGGGGGCTATCCCGGCCAGGCCGTCCCTGCCCCAATCGCGTATCGTATCGAGTATCTGGCGGTTCTGCTCATCGAGGAAACGCGTGTGGCGCGCAGCCTCGACGCTGTTCCTGATCAACAGTCCGGGCCGCTCATGGCCCGCGGCGGCCTGCCGGTAGCGGCGCTCCAGCGCGTCTTCCGCACGCCTCGGGACGCAGACCCGGCGGGTTGCCTGGAGGTGCGCCGACGCATCGCTCTCCCGGCTCTGCTGCGCTTCCGCCACTCGCTCACCGTATATCGATTTGCTGGCGTGAATTTATATTCACGCTCACTTGAGCCGGAACACCCTGGGCTTGAGCATGCCCTCGGCCGGGAGCTCGCGCGAGCCCACGATCCCCTTCTTCTCGAGGAGGTCCAGGTAGTTCCGTATCTGCCTCTTGGTCTTGGGGACCTTCTTGGTGAAGCGCTCGTAGAGCTCCGACGACTCCAGCTCGCCGCCTTTCAGCAGCTCGACGATGAGCATCTCCTCGCTGGAGAGCTTGAGCTCCGGGAGCTTGAAGGAGGGCTCGAGGGCGAGCGTGTCCTCCACGTCCTGGAGCATGATCTTCCCCCGGCCGGCCTTCTCGGCGTGCTTGGCCGCCTTCCAGAGCCTCTCGAGGGCGATGCGCGCCGAGCCGTCCTCGACCGAGCGGACGATCTTGGCCAGGAGGCGGTCGTCGAAGCTCCCCGGCGTGAGGGCGCGGGTGGCCCGCACGCGCAGTATGGACATCAGCTGCTCCTCGGAGTACGGCCGAAACTCCATCTCCGAGAAGCGCAGCGAGCTGCGGATGCGCGAGTCGAGGCGCGAGAGCAGCTCCTTGTTGTTCGATATGCCGACGATGCCGAATGTGAGCTTCTGCTCGTTCGAGCGCGCCACCACGTAGAGGAGCTTGTCGTGCCGCAGGCCGTCCATCTCGTCAAGCACCAGCAGTATCGGCTTCTTGTAGTTGCGCACGAACTGCATTATGCGGTCGAATATCTCGTCGGTGGCCAGCCCGCGCCGCGGGAGCGGGAGCCTCATCTCCTCGATTATGCGGTTGTACACCGCCATCTGCGTGGGGTTCTCCCAGCAGTTGACGTAGACCGTGAGCACGCCGGAGGAATGCTCGGACAGCTGCTTGAGCAGGTACTTGACGCACGTGGTCTTGCCGCTTCCCGAGGAGCCGTGGATGAAGAGGTTGTTCGGCGTGCGCTTGCCGAGCAGGGGCTTTATCGCGTCGGCTATCGCCTGCAGCTCCTGCTCGCGGTGCAGGAGCTCGTCGGGCATGTAGTCGGGGAGCAGGACCTCCTCGGACTGTATGATCGATGGCCCCCGGTCCGCGCCGTCGAAATAGTTCGTCATGACATCTTTTTGGCACGGAGGATTTAAATCATTCGCGGAAGCTGGACATTTCCGCGGAAAAGTGTATGGAAGCACACTTTTCCGGGTGGCGTGGACGGCGATCCGTCCACGACTGTCTTGAACGCGGTTCAAGGACACAGCGGGACGGGCCGTAATTGTTCGACGCCTCGAACAATTTGCGCCTCCCAATCGTTCTCCGAACGATGGGGCACCGCGATGCTGTGCATCGCGATTGTGAACGGATCGC
>JAWOLP010000023.1:0-47200 GCA_033853355.1 Candidatus Micrarchaeia archaeon
GGGGCACATGGGACATTACTCTTCGTCCTCTTCCTCGTCTCCCCATTCGTCGTCTTCGGTGTCTTCGTCTTCCCAGTCTTCGTCTTCGTCGATTGCCATTGGTTTCATGCGTTCACCTGAAAGATGACTCTATAACGTAGAAATCCTTTTAAAGATTCTCGTCATGCGGCGCCGGGAAAAGTTAAAAAAGCCCGGCCTGCCTTGGATTCGCATGGACGTCCTGAGAATAAGCTGGGAGGCGACTGTGGAGTACGCGGAGCAGCTGGCGAAGAAGATAGACTTCAAGCCTGACATGATAGTCGGCCTCTCCAGGGGCGGGCTTGTCCCGGCGAGGATTATGGCCGACGTCCTCGGCGTGGAGGAGGTCGGGGTGGTCGGGATGAAGTTCTACAAGGGGACGCACCGGATTGGCGAGTTCCCGAGGATAACCCAGGAGCTCACGGCCGACCTCAAGGGGAAGAAGATATTGCTGGTCGACGACGTGGCCGACACCGGCCGCAGCCTCATAGTTGCCAAGGAGTACCTGAAGAGGAAGGGCGCGGAGCTGGTGAAGGTCGCGACCATCCACTACAAGCCGAACTCGGAGTTCAAGCCTGATTTCTTCGTGATGAAGACCAGCTCGTGGATAGCCTACCCGTGGGAGCGCCACGAGATAGAGAGGGAGCTGGGGAAGCTATAGCGAGACCGAGCCCTTCACCAGGGAATTCGAGGCCTTGTCCCGGTACCTGTATTTCACGGTCAAATCGTCCACGCCTTCGAAGACTTCCAGGAATTTGATGCATGATATGGGCTCCCTGGGATGGATGAACCGTCCTGCATCCCTGCCGCCCATGTGAAGCTTCAGCCCCATCCTGCCGTTCATTTCAAGGCAGTCGAGAAGGAGCGTCAGGCCGAAGGCCACCCTGAGCTGGTCCCTGTCCTTGGGCTCGCTGTGCAGGACGATGAATGCGGGCTTGGGGAACTGGGCAAGCTGTATCGCCCTGGAGAAGCCGCGCTCGCAGTCGAGCAGGTACCTGGCCACCAGCGAGTACCTGTGGTCAAGGTCGAAGGCATCCCTTGCCGGGCCGGGGGAGAAGCCGTCTATTAGGACCGTCGCGTTTATCCCCTTCCTGGGCCGCTCAAGGCATGAATCATCCTGAAAGACGCGCTGATGCATGGCTTATTATGGTTGTTTAAGGTTTAAAAAAGGGATATGAGGCTCATTTCAGCCTGACCGCCTCGAGGTCAGCAAGGGCCCTGGAGTCCTTGCGGAGCATCATCCCTATCGAGCGGGCGAACTCCTCGGTCTTGCCCCAGTCGCCGTGCATTGTCATGACGCGCTCGGGGAGCGGCCTCAGGTTCTTCAGGTAGGCCATGAGCTGGGCCCGGTCCGAGTGGCCGGAGAATCCCTCCACGGTCTCCACCCTCATGTTTATGTTGAGCGTCTTCATCTTCCCGTCGTCCCCGAGTATAGGGAGCTCCTTCATGCCCCGTTGCACCTTGCTGCCGAGCGACAGGGCGCTCTGGTAGCCTACGAACAGCAGGGCGTTCTTCGGGTCGTCGGCCATGAGCTTCAGGTACTCGTAGGACGGCCCTCCGGTCAGCATGCCCGAGGGGGCGAGTATTATTGCCGGCTCGCCGTTCACTATCTCCTCCCTTGTCAGGCCCTTCGCCACGCGGATGAGCGGCGACTCGAACGGGCTGCGGTCCGACAGTATCCTCCTCTGCAGTTGCTCGCGCAGGTATTCGGGGTACGCCGTGTGTATGGCGGATGCCTCCATTATCATGCCGTCGATGTATATCGGGATGTTGAAGTCCGGCTCGCGGCGGGCCATCTCCTCCAGCACGAGCATCATCTCCTGGGCGCGGCCAACGGCGAAGACCGGGATGAGGACTTTCCCGCGGTTTGCGGCCACGTCCTTTATTATCTGGAATAGCCTCTTCTCGCTGTCGAACCTGTTGACCGAGATGTCGTTGCGGCCTCCGTATGTGGACTCTATGAACAGCGTCTCCAGCCTCGGGAAGTGCGTGGTCGCCGGGTCGAAGAGCCTGGTGAAGCCGAACTTGATGTCGCCCGAGTAGACCAGGTTGTGCGCGCCCTCGCCGATGTGCAGGTGCACGCTCGAGCTGCCGAGCATGTGGCCGGCGTTGTACAGCGTCATCTTTATCTCGGGCGTGATGTCCACGACCTCCTCGTAGTCCACCGTGATGATGTTCCGGAGCTCCTTGTAGATGTCCTTCTTGGTGTACGGCGGGTCGACGTTGAACGCCTTCTTGCACAGGTTAAGGTAGTCCTGCTGCAGGAGCACCATGAAGTCCCTCGTGGGAGGGGTGCAGTAGACAGGGCCGTCATAGCCGTACGCGAAAAGGTAGGGGAGGAAGCCCATGTGGTCCATGTGGCCGTGGCTGATTACCACGGCGTCTATGTCTTTGAGCGAGAATCCGGTCATGTTCAGGTACGGGTATGCCTTTGTCGGGTCGCCTGTCGCCGGGTTCACGCCGACGTCGATGAGCACCTTGCTGTTCGGGGTCTGGACGAGCAGGCAGGAGCGGCCGACCTCGCGGAACCCTCCGAGGGCCATCACGCGGATCCAGTCTCCGGGCGGGGCCGGCTGGCAGATCTTCTTGCCTATGCCGACCAGGAACTTCTTGCGCTCGCCGGCCTCCAGGGCGTTTATCTTCCGGACGCCGTCCAGCGTCGCCGACGGCATGGTCGGGGCCCTCAGCGTTACCGGGGCCCAGCTGGTCCGGAGCATTATCTCCTTGAGAATCGAGCCGCCCTTGCCTATGACGAGGCCCGGCTTGATGGCCTCGATCCTAACCTCGCACATCTCCGGCACGAAAGTGATGCTCTTGATGTCGGCCTCCTTGGGGACGAGGGACTCTATCATGGCCTTGGCCTCGTCCATGTTGCTCAGGCCGGCCGGGTCCACGCGGATCGTGACCTTCTTCTTCAGGGCGCTCGCCAGCTCCTTGATGAGCCGGTCGTTGGAGTAGAACGCCTGGATGTTCTTGATGTATATGACGGTCGAGAGCCCCTCTGGCTCGACCTTCGTCACCTCGCAGTCGTGAGGCATGATCTCGCTGATCTTCTTGACAATATCCTTATAGTGCAATAGAAACACCTCATAATCGTGGGAATGCGCTTATGCAAGAAAAAAACGGATTTTCTGAGAATCCACTAAAAAAAAGGAAGGCTGATTAGGAGCTGAGTATCTTCGATATCTCTTCTTTCTCGTATCTCTTGAAGCCGGCGGCCTTGGTTATCGAGACCAGGTCCACCCTCTCGCCGCTGGCCGCGTCCCTCTTCATCGCCGCGCTCACGGCCTTTGCCGCGATCTGGAGGTTGGTCGCGACGTCACGGTCGTGGTGGTAGAGCTCTTCGAGGACACCGAAGGCTATCGGAGAGCCGCTGCCCGTCGAGGTCAGCTTCTCCTCCGTGATACCGCCCAGCATGTCCACCGAGAACAGCCGCGCCCTCTCGTCCACGCCGCCGATGAGCAGCTGGACGAAGAAGGGGTAGAACTTGTACTGGGTGAGTATGTTGGCGAGCAGCGTCGCAGCGGCCTCCACGGTCATGGGCTTCTCGTGCTTGAGCTCGTAGAGCTTGATCTCCGAGGTCATCCAGCGGATGAGCGTCTGGGCATCCCCGACGCCGCCGGCGATCGTCATCCCTATGCGGTCGCTGACCGGGTATATCTTGTCTATGTCCTTGCTCGCGATGAGGTAGCCCATGGTGGCCCTCCTATCGCTCGCCAAGACGATCCCATCCCTGCATACCAGGCCCACGGTCGTGGTCCCGGTTTGAACGCCTTTTGGCTTCACGCTATCGGATTCCATAAAATCACGGGAGAACGAGTTATCGGACTATTCTCCATACTAATGTTTTTAAACAGATGTATGCCCCCGCGAGGGAGATGATGAGATGTTACAGATAATGGATAAAAGTATTTATAAATCTTGGCGTGCCGGCGATTTTCCCTGCAAGGCTGCCCCGGCCGGAGGGAGCACGCCGGCCACGGCCCCCATCAGCGGCTTCTCGGCCGCCATCGCCGCGGCGAGCAGCAGCAGGAAGCCGGCAACAGCGGCCGCGAGCTCGTCCCAGTCCCCGATCGAGAGGGGCACCACGCCGAAGAACGAGGCAGCCGGCCCGTAGAGCAGGCCGAGCTGGAGGATGAGCGAGAGGGCTACCGAGAGGTGGAGCCATTTGTTGGCCAGCAGGTCGTAGCGGTAGCGCCACCGCACGGCATAGACGGTCACCATCTCGAACACCACGAAGATCGTGAAAAGCAGGGTCTGCGCCCGGATGCGGTCTCCGGTGCCGAGGACGAACGAATAGAGGGCCAGGAGCGCGGCTGTCGCGCTGAGCCCTATGGAGAGCATGAAGTAGAGGGTGTCCCGGTCCACGATTCGCTCCTCCTTCTTCCGGGGCTTCCGCTTCATCACGTCCTTGCCGGGCGGGTCGACCCCGAGGGCCAGGGCGGGCAGGCCGTCGGTGGCGAGGTTGATCCAGAGCAGCTGGACCGCGATCTGCGGCGAGATCCCCAGGCCGCTCACGGTGGCGAAGAACACGACCATCACCTCGGAGAGGTTGGCGCCCAGGAGATAGACCACGAACTTGCGTATGTTGTCGAAAGTGGCGCGGCCCTCGGATATGGCGTTCCGTATCGTGATGAAGTTGTCGTCGAGGATTATGATGTCGCTCGCCTGCTTGGTCACCTCGGTCCCGCGTATCCCCATCGCGATCCCGACGTCCGAGTTCTTTATGGCCGCCGCGTCGTTCACGCCGTCGCCGGTCATGCTGACTATGTGGCCGGCTTCCTTGAGGGCGCGCAGCAGCATCACCTTGTGCTTGGGGCTGGTGCGTGCGTAGATGTCCACGGACTCCACGGTCTTCACCAGCTCCGTCCCGTCCATCCGGTCGAGCTCGGCCCCGGTCACGCTCCCGCCGGAGAAGCCGAGCTCCCGGCCTATCGCCATCGCCGTGAAGGGGTTGTCGCCGGTTACCATGATGACCCGGATGCCGGCGCTCCGGCAGTCATCAACCGCCTCCTTGACACCAGCCCGCGGCGGGTCGATCATGCCCATGAGGCCGGCGAAGACCAGGTCCGCCTCCATCTCCTCCTCGGCGATCGTCCCCGGGCATCCCTTGTAGGCCAGGGCCAGCACCCTCAGGGCTCCGGCGGCCATCTTCTTGTTGTGCTCGAGTATCGAGCGGCGGTCGTCTCCGGTCAGCTTCCTCTCCTTCCCGCCCACCAGTATCCTGGAGCATCTCTGCAGGACGATCTCGGGCGCGCCCTTCGAGTGCACGGCCGCCGCCTTGCCATCCGAATCGAGGGTGGACATCATCTTGCGTTCGGACGAGAACGATATCTCGCCGATCCTCTTCGACCGGGCCCTGAGCGAGTCCACATCCGTCCCCGCCTTGTACGCCGGGACGAGGAGCGCGATCTCGGTCGGGTCCCCCCTGAAGCCTTCGTCCGTCCGCCGGGCGTCGTTGCAGAGGACGGCGCACTCGATGAGGCGGGCGAGATCCCGCTCATGCGACTCGGCCCGCCGCTCCCCCTCCGCGCCCCGCTCCGCGGCCAGGCCCCCGCCGGCCGCCTCGTCCTTCTTCCCTCCGGAGAGGCGGATGGCGCCGGACGTCTCCAGCCCCTTGCCGCCGACCTCGAATGCCATCCCGGGGATGTACATCCTCGTCACGGTCATGACGTTCTCGGTGAGGGTGCCGGTCTTGTCCGTGCATATCACGTCGACCGCCCCCAGGTCCTGGACGGTCGAGAGCCTCCTCATGAGGGCGTTCTCCGAGAGCATCCTGCTCGTCGCGATGGACAGGGCGAGGGTGACGACGGCGGGCAGCCCCTCCGGGATCGCGGCGACGCCCAGGGCGACGGCCGCCGTGAATATGAAGAGGAGGTCGCCGGTCCGCAGCAGGAACTCCGAGGCCGCGATGATGAGGAGTATCGCGAGGGTGAGCGTGGAGACCTTTTTACCCAGGTCCTCGATCTCCACCTGGAACCGCGTCACCTTCTGGGGCGCCTCGGATATCTCTTTCGCGATCTTCCCGACCTCGGTCTTGAGGCCGTTGGCCACGACGACGGCCTTGGCCCTTCCGCGGGTGGCGGTCGTGTTCATGAAAAGCATGTCGCTGCGCTCGGCCAGCGCCGAGTCCGCCGGCACCGTCCCCTGCTTCTTCGAGGCCGGGACGCTCTCGCCGGTGAGGGAAGACTCATCGACATAGAGGGAGAAGCATTCGAGTATGCGCGCATCCGCCGGCACGCGGTCGCCCTCCCCCACGAGTATGATGTCGCCGGGCACCACGCCTTCGGATGGGATCTCCAGCTCCTTGCCGTCGCGGATGACCGTGGCCTTCGGCGCGGCCATCCTGGCCAGGGCCTCTATGCTCTTCTCGGCCTTGTATTCCTGCAGGAATCCGAAGACCGCGTTGGCGACGACTATGACTATGATCAGGGCCGCGTCCACGAACCCCCCTTCCTGGGGGTTCAGGTAGTCGATGGCCATCGACACGGCGGCTGCGCAGATCAGCAGGACGACCAGCAGGTTCTTGAACTGGCCGAGGAAGACCGAGAGGGGGGAGATCTTCTTCTCCACGGCGATGGAATTTGGGCCGAATCGTTCCAGCCGCTCCGCAGCCTCCTTTGAGGACAGCCCTTTTGGGGTGGCGCGCAGCTCGCTCATGATCGGGCCCGGCTCTTCGGCATGAAATTCCATTCGGAAAGAAAAGGGAAGGGAGGATTAAATCGCTTGCCCTCAGCCAGCGTCGCCGATCGAGAGGTTGCCGTGCTGGATCTTGAGCATGGTCATGTTGAAGGTGAGCGTGTAGTTGGCGCGCGGGTCGTTCGAGTCGAGGGTTATCGTGCTGTTGTCCTTGCCTATGACGCGGTAGTACGTCGGCGCTCCGGTGTTGACATCGGGCAGGTAGTAGGACTGGTTGACTTCCAGGAGCCTCTCGACCACCGCCGTCGTGTTGACGACGTTCACGGTCTGTAGGGGCACCCCGTTCACTGTGAACTTGGTGCCATGGCCGGCCAGGCTTATCAGGAACACCGTGACGTTCTGGTCGTTGAAGTCGCTGATGAAGACCGTCCCGTACTGCTTGTCCTGGAAGCTGGTCCCGTTGGTGACGTTCAGGTTGTTAGCGACGAAGTAGGAGCGCGGGACGACGATCTGGAGGCTCAGGTTGTAGAACCTGGGCACCTGCACCACCTTCGAGGGGTCGTAGGGGCCGTAGGCGTCCTGCGGCGGCACCACGAACTGCTCGGTCTCGTTGACGTGCATGCCAATCACGCTGTATATGACGCCGGTGATTATGCCCTGGTTGAACTGGACCGTGAAGTTGAGCGGGGCGTATTCCCTGCTGGGCTGGTAGATCCCCGACTTGTTGGCCAGGACCGGGTCGTTCGTGTCGATGAGGGTCCCGTTGTTGTCCCAGACGCTGTAGTTCACCCAGACCTGGTCGCCGAGGCTGACCGTGTAGTCCGGAGGCAGGGACTGCGGCTGGCTCGGCTGCGCCGGCTGCGTGGCGTTCGCCGGGACGGTGGCGTTGGGGTGCGGCTGGGCCGTCGTGTTGTTCGCCGGCGGCTGGCTGGTGCAGCCCAGGAGCAGCATCGCGAGGATGCCTATGACGATGTATGAGCGCAAATCATCTACCTCCGAATCAATGGATGTCCCGCGGATTGGGGTCACGGAGATTTGAACTCCGACGTACAGGTTTCACGGCTACATTCGCCCGGAGTCGCCCCCGGGCAAGATCTGGAGCCTGCCGCGCTACCAGGCAACGCCATCCGGCCGAAACCGGAAGCTTACGCCATAACCCCGTCCAGTACTCAAACTAACCGCTTGAGACAGAAGGTGATTGGACTGCTACGTTTTAAATGCGTATCTGAATGCCTCGGCGGTGCCCGTGGGGAATTTAACCTTTCCCTGCCTCGCATTACGCATGAAAGCGCTCGAGAGGTTCGCGCAGGCGGCCGCGGAGAGGAAGACCAACCTCTGCTTCGGCGTGGACCCTGACATGCTGAGGATAAGCGCCATCTCGACCGGCGTCACCGTCGAGGCATCGCTCGGCCCGTTCTTCCACGAGATGATAGACCGTCTGCTCGCCGAGAACGCCATAGCGGCCCTCAAGCCGAACTACGCATATTTCGCCCAGTACGGCTTCGACGGCCTCTTCGTGCTCGAGGAGCTCATACAGAGGTATCGGAGCTCGGTCCCCATCATCCTGGACGCCAAGAGGGGGGACATAGGGAAGTCGAGCGAGGCCTACGCCAGGGAGGCATACGAGTTCTGGGGGGCGGATGCGGTGACGATAAGCCCTTACATGGGCGCGGATTCCGTCGCCCCGTTCATCCGCGAGGACAAGATAGCGTACATGCTTTGCAGGACCTCCAACAAGGGCGCGGCTGACTTCCAAGAATTGAAGTGCGGAAAACAGCGGCTATTCGAAGCGGTCGCCGCCAAGGCGCTGAAGTGGAAGTGCGGCCTTGTCGTGGGGGCGACGAGCGATAGCATAAAGAAACTCGCCAAGGACACGA
This sequence comes from Candidatus Micrarchaeia archaeon, assembly GCA_033853355.1. Taxonomy (GTDB): domain Archaea; phylum Micrarchaeota; class Micrarchaeia; order Anstonellales; family Bilamarchaeaceae; genus Bilamarchaeum. Next base: position 8,535 of record JAWOLP010000023.1, read on the forward strand.
AAGACTCCGTCCCGTTCCTGATCCCCGGCATCGGCTCGCAGGGAGGGGACCTCGGGATGGTCATGAAGGCGATCTCCGGCAACCCTTCCATCCACCGGATCAACGCGTCCTCGTCCATCGCCTACGCTTACGAGAAGCAGGGAGGGGGGCCCGCCACGGCCGCGGTGAAGGAGGCCGCGAGGCTGAACGCGACGATAAAGCGGTTCTTCTAGCTTATCTTCAGGGCTCCAAGGAACCCGGCGATCAGGGCCCAGTTGACGGCCACGATATAGAGAAGCAGCAGGAAGCAGAGCAGGTATATGAGGCGGACCGGCTTCTTTGTGAGATAGCGGAAGAGCGCGACCGCGGGCCTGATGAGGAGCGCGTTCACGACCTTCCCGCCGGCTTTGAGGATGAAGTCGAGGAGCGTCAGCAGGGCGCCCAGCGTCCGAACCAGGATGCCCGGGCCCTTCCTGCCCGCAGGCCTCTTCTCTACGACGACTTTCTTCTCCACGACCACTTTCCGCTCTGGCGCAGGCCCCCACGCATTCGACGGTTTTCCCACCCCCGGCTTCTCGCGCGGTTCGAACGGCAGCCTGGCGGTTGTTTTTTGGGGTAGCCGGGATGATGGAGCGGACGATCGTTTCGGTGTCGCCGACGGGACCGGAGCGGGCGCGGGCGATTGCATGGCGGATGTTTGTGGAATCGGAGCGGCCGGAATCGTCGATGGTTGTTTTTTGGGTTCCGCTTTCGCCGAGTATTTCCGTATCAGCTGCGGGCTCGTGGCCTTGCGTAGCACCTCGTCAGGGACGACCGCCATCGTGGTCGCGGGCGCGAACACCTTGACCGCCGCAGGCTCGGTCTGGTTCCCCGACGGATCGAGCGTGGAGAGCACCGCGACGCCGGGGGGCATCGTCTTGAGCTCCTCGGCCAGGTCCATCCGCGAGCGCGGGAACGATTTGGAGAGGGCGCGGAGGCGGGCCTCGCCCTTCTCCGTGAACACCTTCTGCGAGAATATTATCTTGGTCGAGAGCTGGCTGAGGACCTCGTCGGGTATGTCCCCCGCGTCCTGGGTGACGAAGAACACCGCCACGCCTTTCGAGCGGATCTGCTTCAGCATTGTCACGATCAGGTCGCGGAGCGACTTGTTCGAGTCCTTGAACAGGTAATGGGCCTCATCGAAGAAGACCACGAACTTGGGCCTGGGGAGGTCGCCGGCCTCGGGCAGGAGGGTGAAGAGCTTCTGGAGAAGGAACGCAGGCGCCATGCTCACGGCCATGTCGCTGCGCGCGTCGGAGAGGTTGAGGACGTTGAGGCCGCCGAGGTCCTCGAGGCGCAGGCTCGGGCTCCCGAACATCCGCCCCAGCCCGCCTTCCTGCATGGCCAGTATCTTGCGCTCTATCACCGAGACGCTGGACCGGCTCATGCCGCGCTCGCCCTCACGCATCATCCGGTCGAGCACGTCCAGCAGCTGCTCCGGCGTGTCAAGGGGCAGGCGCTCCCGCCTGGCGTAGGAGAACGCGAGGGCGAGGTGGCTCTCCTGGGTCGGGTTCAGCGACAGGAGGCGCGAGAAGAGGACGCTCCCGACCGCCCCGACCGAGAAACGGAACGGCGCGAAGCGGCCGCTCACGCTCCAGTAGTTGGCCTCGAGCGCCTCCGGCCCGAAAGGGGCGAGCCGGTTGCGCTCCTTCCACCGCTTCTCCTCGTCTGTGGGCTCCTCCGACGGCTCGTACGCAGGGAGGCAGAAGCCCGAGGCGTCGCCCTTGACGTCGGAGACGAAGACATGGACGCCCGCGGCCGAGAGCTGCTCGGCCATGACCTGCATCGCCCTGCTCTTGCCGGTGCCGGTGCTGCCCGCTATGAGGCCGTGGCGGGTGAGGAAGCGGAGCGGTATGCGCGCGACGGCGCCTCCGCTCTCCCCCAAGGCAATCCCGCCGTCATCGTCCATTCCCGCTCTTTCCGCAAGAGAGTTTTTAAGATTTGACGGGCCATTGCCAGACCGATGGTGATGGTTTGGGACTGATCGACGCCTATATTCCTTATCCCGACTATGTCGCCCTCGCCGTTTTCGCGGTCTGCGTGACCATCTCCATAATATCGAGGGGATGGGCGGAGAAGTCCAGGACGAGGAGGATCATCACGCCGGACATGGCCATGGCCGAGAGGTACAAGAAGCTCTTCGTGCACAAGCTGAGGCTGGCCGAGGCCATCCAGAACCTCACCGGGAAGGCGGTCCGCGAGGCATACCGGCGGAACTGGATCGAGCACATGATCGCGAAGCAGCAGTACGCCGAGATGAGGGAGATAATCAGGAACAACCTCATGTCGAGCGCTGCCATGATATCCGCCCTCGTCGTGGTCCTGGGCTTCATAGTCTCGCAGTACACCACGATAGAGCAGGCCTCCTTCGTCTCGAACCCGGCGCTCAAGGTGTTCACGATCGCCGCGATACTCTTCTACGCGCTCTACATGATGATAACGCAGGTGCGGACGCTGATGTACCTGCCGATAATGAGCTGGGTGGACGAGGAGCTGATACAGAGCATAGAGGGCACGGACAAGGTGTCATACATATCCAGGATGGTCGAGACATCCTACGACCACTTCACGAACGCGACCCGCGCGATATTCTACACCATCTGCTGCGTGCTGTGGTTCATCGACCCGGCAGTGTTCATGGGCTCGACGCTCATACTGACCGCGCTCTATGTGAGGGACGATTTCGAGCAGCACCGGCCCATGAGGGAGCGCGTCGGCGCTGCGGAAGATGGCGATGAGGGGAAGCCGAAGGAAATGGCGAAAGCGGTGAAGGGATGAGGCTGTATTCCCCGCCCAAGGGTTCCCGGAAGGGGGACAACGGCAGGCTTCTGATCATCGGCGGGAGCAGGGACTACCACGGGGCGCCCATGTTCTCACTGCTGGCCGCGCGGAGGTTCGTCGACCTCCTGTATTTCATGCCCGGAGAGCGCGACCCTCTCCTGCTCGGGGCGGTGAAGACGATCCCGGAGGCGATAGTGGTGGATTCCCCCCAAAGCGCAGCGACCCGGGGGAAGCTGGACTGCGTCCTTTACGGCATCGGGTTGTCGGATGCCCGATGCCCCTTGCCCGATCTCGATTATGGGAAAACCCGCCTGGTCGTCGACGGGGACGGCCTCAAGCGGGTGAAGGGCAGGATACCGCCCGGCGCCATCCTCACCCCGCACGAGAACGAGTTCCGCATGCTCTTCGGGGTCGAAGGCAGCGGGCGGAACGTCGAGGTGATGGCGCGGGAGAGCGGCTGCGTGATCCTGAAGAAGGGGCCGGTGGACGTGATAAGCGACGGGAAGCGGACAGTGACGAACAATGTCCACAACGCAGGGATGACCAAGGGCGGCACCGGCGACGTGCTAGCGGGCCTGCTGGCCGCTCTCGCCTGCAAGAACCCGCCTTTCGAATCGGCTGTCGCCGCCGCGAGGATGAACGGGAGGGCGGGGAACATGCTCATGAGGGAATACGGCTACAATTTCTGCGCCAGCGACCTGGCTGGGATGCTGGCGAAGGCCGCGGGGAATGAGTGAAATGGCTGTGCGGGACCTTACGGCTGCGGACCTGGAGGCGTTGGCGGGATATGGGGAGCGGCTATCGGGCTGCGGATTCCAGGCCACCAATGTCGGCCGGGCGATAGAGATCATAGGGAGGATGAGGAAGGAGAAGGCGACGGTGTTCCTGACCTTCACGGCCAACATGGTCGCCTCGGGCCTGCGCGGCGTCTTCGCCGAGATGTGCCGCCGGAAGCTCGTGGACGCCATAATCACCACCGGCGGAAGCCTCGACCACGACCTGATACGCTCGGCCAAGGACTACGAACTCGGTGATTTCGTGATGGACGACGCGAAGCTGCACCGCAGCGGCACGAACCGGATCGGCAACATACTCGTGCCGAACGAATGCTACGTCTATCTGGAGGGCTTCATGAAGGACGTGTTCGAGGAGCTCTACGCGAATGGCAGGACGGTCTCGCCCTCCGAGATCGCTTCAGCGATAGGGAAGCGGACGAAGCCGGACTCGTTCCTCCACTGGTGCTCGAAGAACCGGATACCGGTGTTCTCGCCAGGGGTCACGGACTCGGCGATCGGGCTCCAGACGTATTTCTACAAGCAGAGGAGGAAGGACTTCGGGATAGACGTGACGAAGGACATGTCCGCCCTGGCCCAGATCTCGCTCGACGCGGAGAAAAGCGGCGGCATAGTGCTGGGCGGCGGCATATCCAAGCACCACGCCATCGGCGTCAACCTGCTCCGGGGCGGCTTCGATTACGCGGTATACGTGACCACGTCCTCGCCGTGGGACGGCTCGCTCAGCGGAGCGCGCACGAACGAGGGCATATCGTGGGGCAAGATCAAGGAGAAGGCGAACCACGTGACCGTGGACGCCGACGCGACGATAGCGTTCCCGATTATAATCGCTCCGTTCCTAAAGTGATTGCATGGCAGACACCCTCACACTCATCTTGCCGTTCGCGCTGGCGTTCGTAGCCGGCCTGCTGGTGAAGGTCGTCGATTGGATGGAGGACGACCGGAAGACCAGCGCCGCGCAGAAATACCCCCTCGCGGTCATATACGGCCTCATAATAGGCTACCTGGTCGGGACGTCGAGCTTCTCGGCCATATTCCTGGCCGCCCTCATCGCGCAGGTGTTCGCGAGGAAGATAGACACGACCTCGCACGAGATAGGGTTCGCGGTCGCGATACTCTCGCTCTTCGTCTTCGGCTTCCCGGCGCTGGACGTGCCGCTCTTCGCGTACTTCCTGGTGCTGGCGTTCCTCGACGAGGCCGACTTCATAGGCAGGCTGCACCCGATCACCGAATACCGCCTGATACTCAAGGCCGGGGCCCTGGTCCTCATACCCTTCGGCAGGTGGGAATACTTCGCAGGCATAATGTGCTTCGACATAGGCTACGAGCTTTTCAGGCAGGCCACCAAGCCGCGGAAAAAGCGCTCCCAAAAGATATAAAGGAGGGGCGGCAAAAGGAAAAACATGGATGAAGCGCTCGATTTCGCCGTGAGATACCCCTTCAGCGAGAGCGCCCGGAAGAGCCTGGAGGGGTTCGTCCTGACCGAGCGGATAGTCGAGCTCGCGGTCGAGCGCATCAAGAAGGCGCTCGCCGGCGACCGGTCGCAGCGCATGCTCATACACGAATCTGACAAGAGAGAGGACATAGCCTCCTTCGCGGCCGCGAGGATGATCCTGGGCCACATGAGGAACAACTTCCTCACGAACCGCTTCGCGGTGAACGAGGCCAAGAAGGTCAGCGACACCCTGGGGCGCGAGGACGAGGCCACGGTCGATTCGGTCGCCTCGTCCTTCGGCATCCGCACCGTGACCGATGGGAAGAGGATGCTCATCGACCTCCCGACGTATGTCAGGTTCAGCGTGCGGGACCCGCATTACCGGCTCATCAACCGCCGCATATACCACGGCAGGGTGGAGCTCAACCAGAACGAGAAGAAGCGGCTGATCGAGGAGGCCGTGAAGAAGCACAACGAGAGCATCCCGCTCGTCAAGGACCCCCCTGCGCTCATCATCAAGGCCGGCGAGCGGCTCGTCGCGGAGATGCCGAAAAGCGAGAGCAGGATCACCGTGAAGGTGGGCGACCACCCCCCTTGCGTCATGAAGCTGCTCGAGGAGGCCAAGAAGCACCAGAACCTGCCCCACCACGCGCGCTGGTACCTGGCCACCTACCTCCTCGCCACCGGGATGAAGGAAGAGGACATAGTGAAGGTGTATTCCGACCTCCCGGATTTCAGCGAGAAGGTGACTTCCTACCAGGTCGGCCACATCAAGAAGAAAGGATACAACGTGCCGTCCTGCTCGACGGTCATGACTTACGGGCTCTGCTGCGCGGTCTGCAGGATAGGCAACCCGATGAACTGGCACACCCTGACTGAGGAGAGGAAGAAGTCGATAAAGGGGGGTTGAGGGAATGGCCACGCAGGACGACATAGCGCTGATCAAGAGGATATTCGTATCGTATTACGAGAATGCCGACTTCGGCGTGCCGCTCATAGAGCAGCGCGAGTTCGGCTTCGGCAACGTCAAGAAGATAGACGCCAGGCACCTCAGCTTCGCCAGCTCGGGGGAGTTCAGGAGGTATCTCACGAGCAACACTCCGCTGTTCGTATCCCACTCGACGGCGTATTACGATTTCCCGGGCGCCACGCCGATACAGAAGAAGCACTGGAGGGGCGCGGACCTCGTCTTCGACCTGGACATCCACGCGGAGGGCAAGTTCGGGGCTTACGGGAAGCTGGAAACGGTCAAGGCGGACCTGACCAGGCTGGTGCGGGATTTCGTGCTCGACGATTTCGGGGTGGACGAGAGGAACGTCGCCGTCGCCTTCTCCGGCAACCGCGGCTACCACGTGCATGTGCGCGACCCGGCGTATTTCCCCCTCGCCGGCGACGAGCGGCGCGAGCTGGTCGACTACGTGATGGGGCAGGGCCTGGACTACCTGCAGTTCCTCCAGTTCGACGGCAAGAAGCTCCTCGGTCCGACCCCGGAGGAGGGCGGATACCGCGGGAGGTTCGCCCGCGAGGCCATCCGGACCGTGCAGGAATCGCCGCTCACCCTCTCGCGGAAATTCACGAACGAGAAGGACAGGGAGTTCTTCATAAGCGGCATAAGGGAGGGGAACTGGAGCAGGACCACCCTGAACCTCAACGACCTCAAGGAGAGGCTCGGCACGGTGGCCAAGGCGCTCCCGATCCGCTCGGTGGACACGGACGTGGGAGTGACGCAGGACCTGAGCAAGCTCATCAGGGTCCCCAACAGCATCCATGGCGAGACCGGGCTGATCGCGAAGGTGATCGGCATCAAGGATATCGAAAAATTCGACCCCTGGAAAGACGCGGCGCTCGAGGGGCCGGCGCTCAAGGTCCGCTTCACTGAGGACGTGCCGAGGCTGGAGCCGGTTTTCGGCGGCGCCGGGCCCTTCAGGAAGGACGAGGAGAGGGAGCTGCCGCAGGAGCAGGCGGTGTTCTTCGTGCTGAAGGGATGCGCGACTCTTTCTGGGAAGGCTTGAGCGCTGGAAGGCGAAGGATAGGAAAAGGAAGAGAAAAAACGAAAAGAAGGCGGGAGGTTATTTCCTGCCAGAGGGCGCAGGGGCGCTGCCCGCGCCTTCCTTCCCGGCCAGCTGTATGCGGGGCGGGATGAGCGGGGCCGTGAGGCCGAGCACGCGAGCGACGAGGGTGCCGTTCGCGCTGCCGCTGTAATTGACCGCGCTGAGCACCATCGGCGCGTAGTCGTCAGGGACCTTCTTGCCCTTTTTCCAGGTGTCGACCACGTCCTTCGAGGTCTTCGCGTCTTCCTTGGCCAAGAGCACGCCTTTAATGGTGAGCTGGCCGACGTCGTCCTGGTAGTCGGCGGTGTATACGTAGGTTATCTCAAGGTTCTCGCCCGCCATCTTCACGTCCTCGAGCTGGATGTTGATGCTGAGGTTCTTTATCTGGCTGTTCGGGCTCTTGTGTCCATTGACTTCCAGTATCCTTTCGCCTACAATCATCGAAACGCCTCCTAAAACAGTAGTAGCGTCATTCTGGACGATTAAATATTAAAATCCAACAGATTTCCAGGGATATCAGGGCCGTCCCGAATAGTGGAAGTCCAACCTAATATAAATGCTTCCGAACAAATCCCGCTCATGACTACTTTTGACAAGATCCTCTCAGAGAGATCCATCTTCAAGGACCTCTCCGTCCTCTCCCCGCACTACGTCCCCAAGGACCTGCCCTTCAGGCAGCAGCAGCTCCACGAGATCATGTCGCTGCTCTCGCCCGCCCTCAAGGGCCAGAAGCCGAGGAACCTGATAATCTACGGCGCGCCGGGCACCGGCAAGACATGCACGACCAAGAAGGTGATGGAGGCGTTCGTGGCCGCGGCGAAGCCGAAGGAGGCCTCGATGCACTACGTCAACTGCAGGATATACAACTCGCGCTACCGGATCCTCCAGAAGATACTCAAGGGCTACATGCCGGAGCTGGAGAAGGCGGGCTTCGGCCTCCCGTTCCTCTATGAGAAGCTGGTGGAGACGGCCTCCGGCGGCGAGCAGCTGGTGATCGTCCTCGACGAGATCGACATGGTCAAGGACCTCGACGAGCTGGTCTACACCCTCACCCGCTCCAACGACGAGATGAAGAAGGGAGGGGTGAGCATCATCGGCATATCGAACAAGCTCTCGTTCAAGGACTCGCTGGACCCGCGGAGCAAGAGCAGCCTCTACGAGGCCGAGATGGTCTTCCATCCTTACACCGCCGAGCAGCTGGCCAGGATACTCGAGCAGAGGATCGCCGAGGGGTTCGGGGAGGGCGTGGTCGAGCCGGGCGCCATCAACCTCGCGGCCGCGATCACGTCGCAGGAGAGCGGCGACGCCAGGTACGCCCTGAAGCTGCTGAACAAGGCCGGCGAGATGGCCCAGCAGGCGGGGAAGGGGAAGGTAACCGACGAGGACGTGGAAGCCGCCCGGAAGAAGGTCGAGCTCGATCTCACCCTCGAGACGCTCAACACGCTCCCCGAGATGCACCAGCTGGTGATGTATGCCATCGCGTCCCTCTCGACGGCCGGAAGCAGGTACGCCAGGCTGGAGGGGGTGGAGAGCGGATTCCTGTTCTCAGGAGAGGTCTACGAGGAGTACGAGAAGGCCTGCAGGAGCGCCAGGAAGCGCCCGCGCAGCTCCAGATGGTACAAGGAATACCTCAACGACCTCGAGATGCTCGGCCTCATCATCACCACGCCGAGCGGCAAGGGGGTCAGGGGGCAGACGACCCTCATCCGTTCCGGCCCGGACCCCCAGAGCCTGCTCTCGATACTCAAGAAGAACCTCTTCGGCGGCTGAAGGCCGGATGCATCCTTCTCATTTCCTGCCGATCGAGAGGTATCCTCTCATCAGCATCCCCCGCAGCGGCCATGACGTCCCCATCGCCACGCACGCGTCGAAGAAGGGCTGGGGGAAGAGGAGGAACGCGTCCTGAATGACGCCGAGCGCGCCGAACCCGGCCCCGGACCTCCTGACGCACCGCTCGTACTCCTTGCGGCCCTCCGATGCGCTCATGCGGCCTTTCTCGACCGCCTCTATCGAGCCGGCGCAAGCTTCGGAGAAGTGGAGCGTCGTCCGTATGCCTTCGGCGCTGAGGGGAAGGACCTGCCTGGACGAGTCCCCGACGAAATAGATGCCCCCCTCGAGCGGCTCGTCCAGCCCGGCGCACGGGATAGCCCCGCCGACGAGCTCGTTCCTGCTGAAAGGGATGCCGCTCTTGCCGAGGAACGCCATGAATGCCTTGTTCAGGGCCGCGCCGCTGGCGTAGCCGCCGATGCCGACGCGCCCCATCCCGCCGCCGGCGGGGAAGATCCATCCATAGCCGGGAACGAGCCGCTTGTCGACGAAGAAGCTCAGGCGGTCCGAGCGGTCGGCCGGGATCGGGGCGGTTATCTCGATGCCGCTGAAGACCCTGCCCCGCCGCGGCCTTTTCGACAGCGCCCTCCTCCATCCGCTGCAGTCTATCACGTGGCGGGCCCTGATGTCGCCGCTCCGGGTGCGGACGATGCCCTCCCCTGCGCCCACGGCTTCGGCCTGGAAGAACCTGGCCCCGCAGCCGCGGAAAAGCCCGGCGCAGAACCTGCGGTAATCCAGCACGCCGTACTCCTCCTGCAGACCGAAGCTACTCCGCACGAGGGGAGTCTCGATGTCGAAGACGCCGACCGACTGCAGCAGGGAACCCGGGACGAGGCCTTCGGCCAGCGCCTTCGGGACGCCGCAGGTGGATGCCCTGCCTTCCCCGATCCCTTTCCGGTCGATCAGAAGCACGTCGAGGCCAGAATCCCGGAGGTGGTGGGCGACCCCGAGCCCGGCGAAGCTTGCCCCCACTATCGCGACATCGGCTTCCATGTCCCGGAAGACCCCTGGAAAGATTTTATTTTTTCCGCGGCCCGCGGAGGGGGACGCCGAGCCTCTGGAATGCTCTGCGGAGATCCTTCACCTTCCCTCCCTCGATCTCCACGCCCTCCGACCTCAGCATCGCGGCCTTCCGCGCGGTCCCGTGAGCGAACCCTCCCACTGCGCCGTCGCTCCGGACCACGCGGTGGCATGGCACCGAGGGGGAGCGGTTGCGGTTGAGGGCGTTGCCCACCGCCCGCGAGGCGCCCGGTTTCCCTATGGCCCTCGCTATCTCAGAATACGTCGTCACCTTGCCGCGGGGTATGCCCGCGCACGCCTCATACACCATCTGCGCGAATCTCATGCCATCCCCCTAAGCTCGTCCACGATGCGGACCGAGTTTATCTTGCCGTATTTCTCGACGTGCACGATGCCCCTCTCCTCGAGCTTCTTCACTATCCGATGGGCCTTGAGCCTGGACATGCCCGGCAGGCGGGCTATCTCGCTCTGGGTGGTCCGCCCGTCCTTCTCGAGGAGCAGGCTGACTATCTCGCGGTCGTCAGGGCTGAGGAACTTCATTATGATCCCGAGGTTGGTCTGCACCACCTTCTTCTGCTTCTCAAGGGTCGCGTTCATGAGGTTGTATACGACCAGGCCGGAGAAGACCCCGAAAAGCCCCATGAGCACCATGAACTGCGTATGGTATTCGAGGAAAGGCTGGAGGAAGGCCGGCACGGCCTGGCCCTCCGAATATAGCGCGTACACGAACACCAGCACTGTCACGAGGAAGATGAACGCAGACACCGTGAGCAGGCCCAACACTATCCTTTGGCGGGTATCCATCGGGGAGAAAGATGATTGTTTCATTATTTAATATATATTGTTTCAGCGGAGTGAAACATACATGGGGCCGCACAGCGAAGCCCCAAGGCGATGGTGTACCGATGGGAAACGAAATCGAGATATCCAAGACCACAGCCCTCCTGCTGGCGGGGCTGTTCCTGGTTGTAGTCGTCGGAGGCTATGTCGCGTTCGGGGCAGGAGCCAGAGGCGCTGATGCGCCCGCCTCAGCGCAGAACGGGGGCAGCGCCCAGGCGGGAAGCGGGGCGGGACCGGCCGCCGCCGGTTCAGGCGGCGCCCAGGCAGCCGCCCAGGCTGGGGTCCAGGACGTCTACATAAAGGCGCTCTCGACCGGCCGGTACGACAACCCCCAGGTGACCGTCAAGAAGGGGATACCGGTCAGGCTCCACTTCAGCGCTGACAGCGGGGCCGGCTGCGGGCGGGCGTTCTACCTCGACGGATTCAACGTCAAGCTGATCTCGTACAGCGGCGAGGAGCAGACGGCCGAGTTCACGCCCCAGCAAGAGGGGACGTTTTCATACCATTGCGGGATGTGGATGTTCAGGGGGAGCATGGTGGTGACGTCTTGAACGACATCACGGCCCTGCGCGAAGTGTTCGCCGGCAGGAGGTACCGCGTCGCGGCTGCCGGATTGGCGGCGGTGCTCATTCCCCTTCTGGCGATCACATCCAACATCCTTTCGCCGGACGGCTTGTCGATCAACCCGTTCGCCGAGCCCCTGGGGGTCGTCATCATGGCCGCCATAGCGGCGGCGATGGCTGTCAACGGCGCGATACTGCTGAGGAACTACGACCTGCGCGCCGCCCTTCCGGGCAAGGCGGCCGCGGCCGGGGGAGGGGCCGCCCTCCTCGCCTCCGCCTGCCCGTATTGCCAGCCGGTATGGCTCGTCTGGCTGGGGCTGGGGTCGGCGACGGCGTTCCTCTCGGCGATCGGGGCGTATCTCGGGCTGCTCAGCCTGGCGATGCTGCTGGTCTCGATTCATTATTCGTTGAAATCCGCCAAGGCGGTCTGTGAGGTGGCATGATGGACAAGACGATAAAGGTTGAAGGCATGCACTGCAAATCATGCGAGATGCTGCTGGACGATTCGATCTCGGAGATAAAGGGGGTGCGGAAGGTCGAGGCCGACAGCAAGAAGGGCCTGGTGAGGGTCTCGCTTTCGGACGAGTCGGCCCTCTCGCGGGTGCGCGAGGTCATCGAGAAGGAAGGCTACAAGGTGGTCGGCTGATGGAAGGGGAGGAAGGCGCGGCCGCCAAGGCGGATGAGCCCCGGGGGGAGAGGAAGATCCATACGCTCCTGCTCAGCGGCATGAGCTGCGGCGCCTGCGAGAAGGTGATCGAGAGGGTGGCGGAGAGGAACGGCGCGGGCGTCGAAGAGGTCGACGCGGGCAAGGGGCTGGTGAGGCTCCGCTGCCCCGAGGGGAGCCTCGGCGCGATAAAGGAGGAGCTCGCGCAGCGGGGATTCCGGGAGACCAACGCCGATGAGGAGCGGGGCGACCCGCGCAGGCTGGTCGCGTACATCCGCTCGGTCGTGGCGGCCGAGCCGCACGTGGAGCTCGAGAACCGGCTGCTCAACTATTCCATCGCCTCGGCCTCGCTCATCCTGCTCGGCGGCAGCGTGTTCTATGGATCGCTGCTCGATGCCCTCGGCTCGGCCGTGAGGGCGGCCTCCATGATCCTCTTCGTGATGGCGGCGGCGGTGCTGACCGCCTATTCGTACACGCACATGAGCGCCTACCGGAAGTGGATGTCGTGCAGCAACGGCATGATGGTGGGCATGACGACAGGCATGGCCAGCGGCTTCATGATAGGGGGCATCCTGGGAGCGACGAACGGCATGTTCGTGGGGTCGGTGGCGGGAATGGCGGTGGGGATCTCCCTCGGCCTGGCCCTGGGCCGCTACTGCGGGATAATGGGCGCGATGGAAGGCGTCATGGCCGGCCTGATGTCGGGCACGATGGGCGCGATGACGACCGTCATGATGCTCAACGACCACGTCATAGCTTTCATGTACATCCTGAGCGCGATATGCGTCGCGATAGTCGGGGGCTTGGGCTACATGATGTTCAGGGAGGCAGGGCCCGCGCCGCGCGATGGCTACCGGGGCGGATTCGCCGTCTTCGCGTATGTCGCCATCGCGCTGAGCGCTATGATGGTATTGATAATGCTTTTCGGCCCAAAGAGCGGTATAGTGCTGAGATGATCGCATGAAGAAGGTCTCTTTCGGGATAGGCGGCATGCATTGCGCCACGTGCGCGATCAACATCGAGCGCAGGCTCAGGAAGCTCGATGGCGTCTCGAGCGCGAACGTCAACTACGCCTCCAACAAGGCCGCGGTCGAGTACGACGAGTCGAAGGTCGGGGAGGGCGATTTCAAGGAGGCCATAGAGGGCCTGGGCTACAACGCCGACCTGCCCGGGGACGCGGTCGAGAAGGGAACCGGCACGATGCATCTCCACGTCATCGGCATGAACTCGATGCACTGCGCCGCGATAGTCGAGAAGGCGCTCAAGCGGATGAAGGGCGTGCGCCGGATCGAGATGAATTTCTCGCTGGAGACGGCCGCCATAGAGTACGACAAGGACAAGACCGATTTCAGCAAGGTCAGGAAAGCGATAATAGACGCGGGCTACGATGCCGAGCTGGTCGAGGCCGAGGACTCGGTCGACCGCGAGGCGCGCGCGAGGGAGAAGGAGATATCCGAGCTGCGAACAAGGGTCGCCTGGTCCGCGGCGCTGACGGTGCCGGTGCTCATCCTCGCGCTGCCTGAGATGCTCAAGGGGGTGCTCACCCTGCAATACCCGCAGGCCGCGGTTCCTTACATCCCTCTCCTGCAGTTCCTGCTCGCGACGCCGATCATGCTGATAAACCGCGACTCCTTCATAAGGGGCTTCCGCGGCCTCTTCAGCGGCCTGCCGGGCATGGACACGCTCGTCGCCCTCGGCGTCGGCACCGCGTACGCTTACAGCGTCGTCGTCGGCTTCGGGCTGATAAGCGGAAGCATGTACTACGAGACCGCCTCGCTCCTGCTCACTTTCATCATGCTGGGCAAGTACCTCGAATCGGTCGCCAAGGGGAAGACGTCCGAGGCGATAAAGAGGCTCATAGGGCTCCAGCCCAAGACCGCGCGGCTGGTGAAGGGAGGCAAGGAGGTCGAGGTCCCGATAAACTCCGTCGTCGCCGGCGACATCATAGTCGTGCGGCCCGGCGAGAAGATACCGGTGGACGGGACCGTGGTGGACGGGGCGAGCTCGGTCGACGAGAGCATGATAACAGGCGAGAGCATCCCGGCGCACAAGATCAAGGGGGACGTCGTGATAGGCGCGACCATGAACAAGACGGGATCGTTCAGGTTCAAGGCGACCAAGGTCGGCAGCGAGACCATGCTCGCGCAGATAATAAAGCTGGTCGAGGACGCCCAGGGCAGCAAGGCCCCGATCCAGAAGCTCGCCGACACGGTGGCCGGATATTTCGTCCAGGGGGTCATCGTCCTCGCCCTCCTGGCCTTCGGGTACTGGTATTTCGTCGCCGGCCAGTCATTCCTCTTCGCCATCACGATACTGGTCTCGACGCTGATAATAGCCTGCCCGTGCGCCATGGGCCTGGCGACGCCGACCGCTGTCATGATAGGCACCGGCAAGGGCGCCGAGAACGGGATACTGATAAAGGATGCGGAGAGCCTGGAGCTCCTGCACCAGGTCGGCATCGTCCTCTTCGACAAGACCGGGACGATAACCAAGGGCGAGCCCGCCGTCACGGACATCGTCCCGCTCGGCATGAAGCAGGACGCCCTGCTCCGGCTCGTGGCCTCGGCGGAGAGCAAGTCCGAGCACCATGTCGCCGTCGCCATAGTCAAGCGCGCCAAGGAGGCTAAGATAAGGGTGTCGGAGCCCAGGGGCTTCAACGCCATCCCCGGCTACGGCATCGAGAGCGAGCTCGACGGGAAGAAGGTGCTGATAGGCACCGCCGCGCTCATGAAGAAGAACGGCCTGGCCGTGCCGGAGGAGGCCGTGGGGAGGATGCACGAGCTCGAGCTCCAGGGGAAGACGGTAGTCGTGGCGGCCGCAGGCGGGAAGGTATGCGGGCTCATAGCCATCGCGGACACGATCAAGGACAGCTCGAAGGATGCGGTCAGGCGGCTGCAGGAGCTGGGCTACGGGACGGCCATGATAACAGGCGACAACGAGAGGACCGCCCAGGCCATAGCCAGGGAAGCCGGCATAGACCGGGTGCTCGCGCACGTCCTCCCGGAGGACAAGGCGAACGAGGTCAAGCGCCTCCAGTCGGAGGGCAAGAAGGTCGCCTTCGTCGGGGACGGGATAAACGACGCGCCAGCCCTCGCCCAGGCGGACGTGGGCATAGCGATCGGGGCCGGGACCGACGTCGCGATAGAGAGCGGGGAGGTCGTCCTGGTCAAGAGCGACCTGGGGGATATCGCCACCGCGATCGAGCTCAGCCGCTACACGATGGACAAGATAAAGCAGAACCTGTTCTGGGCATTCGGCTACAACGCGATCGGGATCCCGGTGGCGATGGGAGTGCTCTTCCCCTTCACGGGATTCCTGCTCAGCCCGGTGGTCGCAGGCGGGGCGATGGCGCTGAGCTCGGTCAGCGTCGTGTCGAACAGCCTCCTCATGAGGGGATTCCGGCCGAGCGCGCCTAGGAAGAGAACTCCTTGAGCGCCTCGATCCCCTGGTCCGAGAGGGCGAGGAAGACGGGCTTGCCGCCGGGGTTGAGTATCCGCACGTAGCCCTCCTCCACAAGGAGGTCGAGGTGCTTCTTGATCGCGACGTGGCTGAGCCCCAGGCGCTCGGCCAGGAGGTTGAGGTAGCAGGGCTCGCTCTTCCTCTCGCATTCCGCGATGATCCTGATGAGCTTCCGGCGGGTGTCCGCGCCCTTGCTCCAGTAGAACAGGATTGTCTTCATTCTACCCTCTTCCTGATCTCTATCATGGTCTTGTAGATGCCGTAGCATGAGACGCAGAACAGCAATCCGGCCGCCAGCTGGCTGGTCTCCTGTATGATCGTGAGGAACTCGAAGTTCGCGATGCTGAGGGGGAAGAGGATCGTGCTCCACAGCGAGAGGGAGAAGAAGAACGCCGAAAGTACGAGGCAGAGCCAGTACCAGCCCTTGTCGGTCTCCAGGTAGAGCTTTATCGCGAAGAGGAGCGCGCCGAGGAAGCCCACCCCGACCGCCAGGTGCAGGATGTTCAGGAAACCGGAGATCTCGATAATCATTTCTTCACCAAGAAAGAAGGCTCAGCTCAGCTTTAAAAGACTTATTACATTAAGGTTACATTAGCATTACAAAGAAAATCCATGCATATCCGCATGGAAAAGGTGTGTGAATGGCGGATGATGTAAAGGAAGGGGAAACGATCAAGGTCAGCAAGGACATGCTTTACGGAGTGATAATCGCCGGGCTGTGCGTTCTGATCGCGCTTTCGGTGATGACGCAGGGATTCGGGATAATCAAGTCTCCCCCGGCGACCGGCCAGCAGGCGCAGCCATCAGGGACGGGCCAGGGGGCTGTCCAGGCCGCCGCCGGCTCGGGCTCGGGGGCGCAGCAGGGCGGAACCCAGCCGAGCGGCACCCAGCTGCAGCAGCTCACGGTCGACGCCGGAGCGCTGCCTGAGATGGGCCAGGCGAGCGCGCCGGTCACCGTCGTGGAGTTCTCGGACTTCCAGTGCCCGTACTGCGGAAGGCTATTCGGCGACGCCGAGGCCCAGATCCGGACCAACTACGTCAGCAGCGGCAAGGTGAAGTTCTACTACAGGGATTTCCCTCTCACCAGCATCCATCCTGACGCGATGGCCGGAGCCATAGCGGCCCGGTGCGCGAACGACCAGGGCAAGTTCTGGGACATGCATGACAAGCTCTTCCAGAACCAGGACACCTGGAGCAGCCTGGCCGACCCGAAATCCACGCTCGAGCAGTACGCCAGCGACCTCGGCCTGAACACCGCCCAGTTCGACAGCTGCTATGAGAGCCAGAACCACTCGGCCGAGATCAACTCCGACGAGGCGGCGGGACAGGCCGCCGGCATCCAAGGCACGCCCGGCGTCTTCATAGAGATTCCCAAGGGGAAAGCCGACCTGGCGAGCCTGCAGAGCGTGGCCGGCAGCAACGGCTTCACCGTCTACGAGAACCAGGACCAGTACATCGTCTTCGTTCCAGGCGCCTACCCGTACAGCGCCTTCGACGCCGTGCTGAGCAAGGTCTCTTATTAATCTTTTTTTCTTTATAATAATCTGTTGATGCTATGGCGAAGGATAGTTGGCTTGTCGTTGCAGCGGTCGTCGTGATGGCGGCCTTGGTCGGGGCGGTCCTCATCATGCAGAGCCCGCCGCCGCCGATCCATGCCCAGCCTCCGCCCCCCGGGCTTCCCGCGCCCCAGCCTCCCGAAGGCCCTTCGCAGCAGGCTCCGCCGCCGGCGGCCCCGCTGGTCAACATGAGCGCGCTGTCCGCAGGAGGGTTGAGCGTCGGCTCGGATACCGCGCCGGTCGTGATGGTGGAATTCTCCGACTACCAGTGCCCGTTCTGCAGGAACTTCTGGCTGCAGACGTACCCCACCCTGAAGGAGAAGTACATAGATACCGGGGAGGTGCAGCTCGTCTACAAGGACTTCCCCCTCGGCTTCCATCCGGCGGCCGAGATGTCGGCGGAAGCTGTCGCCTGCGCTCAGGAGCAGGGCAAGGGCTGGGCGCTCCACGACAAGATATTCGAGGAGCAGGCCGCCGTGGGGACGGGGACGGTACAGTACAGCGAGACGGACGTGAAGGGCTGGGCCAACAGCACCGGCCTCGACATGACGGCGTTCGACGCCTGCCTGGACTCGGGCAAGTATGCCCAGGCGGTCAACCAGAGCCTGAGCGAGGGCGCCGCGCTCGGCATAGCCGGGACGCCTTCTTTCATGATAGGGAAGAGGGACGGCTCGAACGTCGTCCCGATAAACGGCGCGCTTCCGTACGGCACGTTCAGCGCGACCATAGACCAGCTTCTCCAGTGATGCGATGCTGGACGACCTGAGGGCCTCGGCTTCGATCGTCTTCTCCTCTTCCAGCTACAGGCTCATCGCCCTCGGCACCGCAGCCGCCCTCCTCGCGTTCTATCTGTCGGTCCCGGTCCTCTTCATACCCGGCAGCAGCTACCGCTCGGTCATCATGATGATGAGCCTGCCCGAGCAGCTCTCGACAATCCTCCTCTCCGCCCTCATGGGGGCGGTCACGGCGATGCAGGTCTTCGCATGGAGGAACAACGCCCACCGCCTCAGCCATGCCGGAGCCGGCCTCGCCGGCCTTGTATCCGGCTCGCTATCGGTGCTTTTTTCCACCGCCAGCTGCGCCAGCTGCATGTCCGCGCTGTTCTCGCTCGTGGGCTTCGGCGGGCTGATGTTCTTCTTCCAGCACCGCTCCGAGATGATGGCGCTGACGTTCGTCATCCTCGCGGCTTCGTTCTACCTCACTTCGAAAAGGATAGCCGGCAAATGCGCCTCATGCTCGGTCGCGCAGCCTGCTGGCGAGGGAAAGAGCGGAAAAGAGCAGAAAGCCGCCGAATGAGGCCGCCGTGAAGAACCGCAGGTCCGGCGCCCACACCGAGGCGGCGCTGGTGAAGATGCTCAGGAGCGCCAGCTTCGGGAAGACGGAGCGCGGCTCGAGTTCGGCGAACGGCTCCTCGGGGGAGGGCCTCTCGACATTCAATTTGTCGTATATGCACGCGCCTGCGGAAAGAGGCAGTCCGGAATGGCCGCATTGCCTGCACTTGATGGCCATGCCCCGAAGGTAATAGTTGCTGGATTCGACCGGGAAGCCGCAGTTGGGGCAGCGGGGGATGTCCATTTTCTCAGCTACTCTTCGCGGAATCCTTCCTCTAGCTCCAGTTCGGACCGCTTCTTCGAGAGGCGCATGGCCCTGATCGTCATCGGGACGCCAAGCAGCTCGCTTATCTCCTTCTCGGCCCGCTCGTCGCGGGCAGGATACGTGGTCGGGATGTAGGCGCCGGTGATCGTGCCCAGCGGATCCCTCTCCCTCTTCGGCGAAGCCTCTGCCAGGACTTCCCTGAGCGCCCTCCGTCCCGCGAACCCTTTCTTCTCGTCGTTTGCTGAAGTGTCGATTGCGTCCTTCATCCTCTTCCCCATAAGAATCCCCTTGTGATTAAGCATATTAATGATGTCGAAAAACCTTTTTAAAACAATTCTTACCACCAGAGCCCCTTCTTCGGCCTTTCGATATGACACGGGGATGCAAAAGCTCGCAATATTCTTGAGGAGGAAGTTGTCAAAGGTCCTGGGGTGGGACTCAGGAAGTTTGTGAACTTTACCCTGAGTAAAACTTGGGGAAAGTTCAGGTAAACAAAAACGCCGGGGGTGAGATTTGAACTCACGAACGCTAACGCGCAACAGGTTAGCAACCTGCCGCCCTACCGGTCTAGGCGACCCCAGCACAAACTTTCCTTATGTTTTTCTTAGGTTAAAGTTTGATCAAACTTCCTGAGAGACCCTCAGGACCTTTGCGAGCTTTGCCATAAGTGAAGACTCGGCAAAGCTCAGAGAACAAATCTGGCAGAGAGTTTTAAATCAGTTCTTTCCTGACCGCTCGGGTTAATAATGATGAGCCTGACATAGCTGGACGTGGGAGAGGGGATGGAAGGCATAAAGCGAGGGCTGGCCAGGATAGTGGGAAGGAGGAACGTCTCCGACAGCCAAAAGGCCCTTGGATCTAATTCCACCGACGCGACGCTCATCCCTTCAGAGCCGCCGCTGCTCGTCGTCTATCCGCGCAGCCCGCGCGAGGTGGAGGCAGTCGTGGCGCTCGCCAACAGGACGCTCACGCCGCTGGTCCCCAGGGGAGGAGGGAGCGGCCTCTGCGGGGGCGCATGCGCCCAAGGCGGGGTCGTGGTCAACCTGACGCGAATGGACCGCGTCCTGCGCATAAACCGGAAAAGAGGCTCCGTCACAGTCCAGCCGGGAATCATCCTCGACAAGCTCGAGAGGATCCTCGCGAAGGAAGGGCTGATGATGCCCGTGCGGCCTGCCAGCCATGCCCTGGCGACGATCGGCGGGATGGTGTCGACCGACGCCGGCGGCGAGAACGTCATCCGCTTCGGGAGGATGCACGAGAACATCCTCTCGCTCAAGGCCGTGACGGGAGGCGGCAGGCTCGTCGAGGCCAGAGGCCGGAGGATAAGGGATTTCTGCGGCACGGAAGGCATAATCGGGATAGTGGTCGAGGCGGAGCTGAGGGTGCTGCCGCTCATAAGGCGGAGGAGCGTCACGGTCAGGGAACCCAGCGGCAGGGACGAGCTTTTGGCGCTCGTGGAGAGGTTCAGGCGGGAGCGGGACGTGATAGCCGTCGAGTTCATCAATCCGGTGCTACATTCCATGATACGGAGGAGGAAGACGTATTTCCTGCTCGTCGAGTTCGCTGGAGGCGGGGGCGAAGTGAAGGAGGCGCGCCTGATGCGCGGGCTCTGGGCGGTGAGGGAAGGCTGCAATCCTCTCCTAACCCGCAAAGGCTGGGGCCTGAACGCCGATCCGCAGATCCCGAGGGAGGCGCTCCCGGAATTCCTCGGCTGGTGCGAGAAGGAGGGGCTGCCTGCGTTCGGCCACATCGGCCATGGCGTCCTACACGTCCATGCCAAGGACGCGCCCGAGATGGACCGCATGTACGCGCTCGTGAAGCGGCTCGGAGGCCTGGTGAGCGGCGAGCACGGCATCGGGCTGACCAAGAAGAGGTACCTGCCGCGCGAGAGGGAGGAGGAGCTCGGGAAGCTCAAGGGTTCCCTCGACCCCAATCGCACGCTCAACAAAGGGAAAATGATAGGGTGATGGAGCCGTTCTCCGGAGGACTTATAAGGCGGACCGAGCCTAGGGGGTTATGGATGAGATCGATCCCGGGGAGCTCCTGAGGTTCCAGGGCGCCTTGCTTTCGGAACTGGAGAGGCTGGGTTTCATCCTCATCCGATTCACGGATGAGGGATTCGAAGTCGCGGGGCCGGGCGGAAAGCGATACGCCAAGGCCGCGACCTTTTTCAAGATGCACAAGCAGGGGGCGGGCGTGGCCGAGATCGCTGACCTCATCGCGAACGCCAAGGGGCGGGAGGAGAGCCTCAGGCCGAAGGTCGAGGACCTCACGCCGTTCGTCAAAGGGCCGGATTTCATCCTGGCGTACCAGAAAACGATCGAAAGGTCGCTCGGCAGGGTCGGACCGGACCACCCTTCGCTGCCCGTCATAATCCGGCCCTGGAGGGGTCACGACGTGTATGTGCTCTGCGCCATCGACATCGGCTACGGCTTCACATATCTGCTCAACGGATCTTTCAAGGGATTGGGCATCTCTCATAAGGAACTGTACGGCCGGATGATCGAATCCCTGGATAGGAGGATCTCGGCCATAATAAGCGAAAAAAGGTACAAGCACCTGAAACAGGCTGAGGGCGTCCACTCGATAGCGTTTCCCGAGGATCTCGCGCCTTCGTTTCTCCTCGTAGCGGAGCGGCATTTCGATTTCCTGGAGAGCGTCAGCGGCATAATCGGGGCGGAATTCTTCTACGCATTGACGGTCACGACCGAGGAGATACTGATACTCGGCCCGAGCGTACCGATGGACCTTCTCGCGTTCGCGGTGAAGAGGACGAGGGAGAGGCAGGAGGAGCTCGGCGCGCGAGCTGAGGTGCATCAGATAGTATCCATCGAACCGGTGGTGATAACGAAAAAAGGGGTAACGTTCATCACGCGCTAGACGACGCGGCCCCAGGCGCTAAGGCGCCACCTCTGGCCTACGCGCCGCGAGAGGGCGACGTGCATGTCCTTGTAGACGACGGTGGGCTTCTTGAGCTTTATGGTGGCTACGCCCTTGGCGAGCTTGGCCACGACCCCGACGCCGGTCGCCGTGTGGACATTGACCACGACCGGCTCGCCTTCGCGCAGGGGCATGTTCTGCAGGTCCGCGCGGTCGAGCATGTTGTACTTCACGCTTACGGTGTCGAGCGGGTCCGGCACCTGCCCTTTCCTCCCGACCACGGAGCCGACGAGCGCGTCGGACTTCGTGAGCGATGGGTCGAGCGTGGTGCCGATCGCCACCAGCCCTCCGGGCGTGGCTTTCTCCAGGGCTTCGGTCTCTTCCATCAGGCTCTGGACCTTGCACATGATGGGAGCGGGCTTGCCGCCTTCCTTCCTCGAGATCCCTGGCTTTATCTCTATCTCGTCCCCGACCTTGAGGACCCCCTGCACTATGGAGCCGCCGAGCACCCCGCCTTTCAGCTCGCTTATGGCGGTCCCCGGCCGGTTGACGTCGAACGAGCGGGAGACATACATGCGCAGGTCGGCCTTCTCGTCGTGCTTCGGCACAACCATGACGTCGTTTATCGTCTTGAGGAGGACGTCGATGTTGAGGCCGGAGTTCGCCGATACGGGGATCACGGGGGCGTTCTCGGCCGCCGAGCCCTTGAGGAAGGCCTTTATCTGCCTGTAGTTCTCGATCGCCTTCTCCTTCGGAACAAGGTCGATCTTCGTCTGCACCACGATTATGTTCTTGATGCCTGTCGAGTTCAGCACGAGCAGGTGCTCGGTGGTCTGCGGCTGCGGGCAAGGCTCGTTGGCCGCGATGAGGAATATCACGCCATCCAGGATGCTGGTCGCCGAGATGACCGTGGTCATCAGCGTCTCATGGCCCGGGGCGTCCACTATCGAGATCTTCCTGACGATCTTCGGCTTGCCGCCGGCCTGCGCGCAGGCTTCCTTGCTCGGATAGAACGTCTTCGTCTTCTCGTCCTGGTAGAGGTATGCGTCGGCATAGCCGAGCCGTATCGATATCCCCCTCTTTATCTCCTCGCTGTGGGTGTCGGTCCACTTGCCCGTGAGCGCCTTCGTGAGGGTGGTCTTGCCATGGTCGACATGGCCGAGCATCCCTATGTTCATCTCGGCTTGCATCATTTCTTCTCCGTTTTCTCGCCCTTGGGGAACAGCTGCTCGAGCGGCGTCGGGCCGGCTTTCTTGACCTTGGTGTTCACCTGGACTATCTCGGCCGAGAACGTGTTGCCGCGCACGTATTTCCTCCTGCGGGCGCCTCCGCGGTCGGCCTTGAAGCCTACCCCCTCGCTCGTGAGCACGCTCTTCTTGGCCGAGCCGTGCACCTCTTCCCTCATCGGGAAGCCGCTGCCGTCGCTCCCGCCGGTGAGCTCGAGCGTGTATCCCGCGGCGCCGATCAGGTTGCCGTCGAGTTCGTCGCCGACCTTCTTGCCGACGATGTTCGATTCCTTGTCCTTGGGGAGCTCCAACTGGTAGCTCTTCCCGCTTTGTTCAGATATGACGACTCGCATCCTTTCCACCTTCGCAGTCAGTAACCGTCTCCGCGGTTGATCCCGACCTCTTTGTCCCGTTCTCAATGTGTCAGTATAGAACTAGACTACGACTATTAGGGGAGTTCGGTTTAAAAAGATTCAACAAACCCCCGTATGAGGGGGTTTGAAAAAAAGGATTAGGAGTTCTTCAGCTTCGCCTTGTACACGTAGCCGTCCTTCCCAAGGTAGTACATGTATCCTTCTTCCTTGCTGATCTTCTCGTTTCCGACCTTCTTCTTCTTCCCCTTGGTATTGTGCTTCATTGGGGCGGCCCAGACATAGCCATCCTTTCCGACGAAGTACAGGTATCCATCTTCCCTAGCAATTTTTTCGCTTCCAACTTTCTGTCCCATTTTGTCACCTTTTTGATGGCCCCCCGCGGGAGCTCCGTGAATCGACAGATACACCGAGATATATTTTATAAAGCTATCACCGTCGATACGACGGGGATGAGAGATTTTAAATAGAGCGCAGCAAATAGGCCCCGTTATGTTTCCGATCTTCGCCAGACCCAAGCCATGCCGGATAATGACCCTCCTGCGCGACAGCGAGACGCCCTGGCACCTCTCCAAGCTGGCGAAGAGCAGCGACACGACCTACGTGTACGTTACGAGGCTCGTCACGCAGCTGCAGAAGGAGGGGCTCGTCGTGGTCGAGCCGAAGGGGAAGAAGAGGATGGTGAAGCTCACCGAGAAAGGGGCCAGGGTGGCCAACGCGATACACGAACTGAAGAACATGATAGAGGGCTGAGCTGGACCGCTCAGCCGCCGGACGCGAAGCGCGCCCGCTCATGCGGCCCGCAGCGTCGTCGATTTCTTTATGTAGCTGAGGACCTTCTCGTAGCCGATGTAGTGCGCGTACACCGTCACGTCGACGTTGTAGGTGCCCTCCTTCGTCTGGTTGTTCGACCAGATCTGGATGGGGACCTCGATCTCGGCGCCTGCCTTCAGCTCGCCGACCCTTTTCTCCGCGGCCTTGTTGATGCAGGCCGGGTCGAAGCCCATCATCGCGTCCTTGGGGAGGAGCGCGTCCACCGAGACGAGCTGCGGGGACTTGGAGACGTTCTTGACTTTCACGAGCAGGCTGACCGAGCTGCGGTTGTTCGCCGAGAGGCGGAGCGGCGAGAAGTTCACGCTCACGCTGAAGGGGTTGCCCCCTTTCGTGTCCGCCGCCGGCTCTTGCGGTCTCTCTTTGCCCATGATCGAGTCCCAGAATCCCATAGAATCACCTGGCCATATTTGAACGTCATAATATTAAAACTGCGGCGGCGACCACCGAGGTCCATTTGCCGTTCTTGTCAGACACGGCCGACTGGGTCGTGTTGGTGGTCCGCACGATCCGCCCGCTCATCTTGAAGTACTGCTCGCGCTCGTTCCACGCCGAGTTCGGGTCGAACTCGATGCCCAGCGTCGAGGCGAGCATGGAGGCGGCCAGGTCCTCGGCGTACTCGCCCGCCTTCTCTTCGGTCTGGCCGAACGCATGGTGCTCGCTGAGGTAGCCGTACATGTCCTTGTCGGAGGGCGTCGCGCAGCCGATCGAGGCCGCGAGCAGCCGGTTCGGCTCGTTCGATGCCGCCCGGGACATCACGGTGAAGACGACCTGCCCGTGATGCAGGTGCTTGAGGCCCTCCTTCCTCGGGATTATCTTGCATCGTGGCGGTAGTATGCTCGACACCGTGACGAGGTTGAAAGGCGCTATGCCGGCGTCCCGGAGGGCGAGCTCGAAAGAGGTAAGCTGCTCGGTGCTCCTGCCGGTCCCTTTTGTGAAGAAAATCCTTTTCGGGACGAAATCCATGGAAACTGAATCAGAAGAAGATTTATAATATGAATAGCGGCACAAAGAATGGAAAACCCCGTCAGCATAAGCTAGGGGCGAGACCAACGAGGTGTGTTTGTGGAGTACCAGAAGATGATCCTGCTAGTCACGGGGCTGCTAGTCCTCATAGCCGTGTACATCGCGGTGACGTCCGGGACGCCCCAGGCGCCGTCTCAGCAGAACGCGACGGAGGCGGCGGCCCTGCTCCTCAAGAGCTCCGGCTTCGGCAAGGGGCTGGGGGATTACACGGATTCCTACTCCCAGGTCTCTGACGGATACAAGGTGACCTACACGCTCGTGCAGAGCGGCAGCGACCGGCTGGCCGAGGTCCAGAACCCGCTGTCCCTGATAAAGATGTACATGCTCAGCAACGACACCATCCTCTGCATAACCTACCCGCTGAACGCGAGCGAGGTGTGCTCCTCGGTCCAGGGCAACCCCGACATGGCCAACTATGTCGCCTTCATGCAGTCCAAGTTCTACAACGACACGTACATCCTCCAGGCCACGGCCAACGTCCAGTACCTGATGGACAAGGGCTACCTCACGCTCGATCCCTCCGTCACCGACTCCAGCGCTGGCTCAAACCCCTGCAGGATGATCAACTACACGATAGACTACAGCAACCTCTCGCTCGACGAGGCGGCCAAGTTCTCGATAGGCTCTAGCTCGCCGAAGGTGTTCCACCTCTCCTCTTGCGTCGACAACGCGAGCGGCCTGCCCTACTTCAGCAACCTCAGCTATGTGGACAACCAGAACGTCTCCCATATCAGCACGGTCAGCGTCGTGTCGTTCAGCAAGGGAGCCGGCCCGATCGTCCCGCCCCAGAACGAGACCGGCGACGCGGTCGGGGTGCTGAGCGCGGAGAAGCAGCAGCAGATCAACCTGGCCACCTGCTTCACCTCGAAGACCGGCCCGGACCGCGAGAAGTGCGTGTCCGACCTCTCCCTCAACCTCCTGCGGAAGGACCTCTGCGACCTCGCAGGCTCGAGGAGGGACCGCTGCCTCGTGCAGCTGGTGCCGCTGACCAAGGACACCACGATCTGCACAGAGATAAGCGACCCGTCGTTCAAGGACGACTGCTACGTCGAGCTCGCAGGCGCGTACAAGGACAGCTCCTGGTGCGCCCAGATCGTCGACACGTCCAAGCTGCCCGAGTGCCAGGACGCCGCCAAGCCAAAGAACGAGACGAACTCGTCCTTCAACGCCAGCGCTTTCCTGAACTACATCGACCAGCTGAACGAGACGGCGAACACGACGGCCAACGGCACCGCGATGAACGCCACGAACCAGAGCATCAACGTCAGCTCGAATGCCTCGGGAAACGGGACGGCTCCGGCGCAGAACAGCACGCTGCCCTCTAACGCCAGCAGGGCGAGCACGGGCTGAGCTGGTTTCCTTTTTTTCTTATCTTTCATTCGGGCACCGCGGGCCCGCTCAGCGGATGGCCTCGTATTCGACCATGTGCATGTTCTCCTGCAGCGACCGCTTGTTGATCATGTAGTGCAGGTAGATCTTGGAGAAGCGCTTGATGAGGCCGGGGATGCCGTATGAGGTCATCCTGCGGGTGGAGGTGTGGACGCAGGTCTCGGTCGAGAACTTGAAGTTCCCCCGCCTGCCCACCCTCATCGCGAAATCGTGGTCCTCCATTACCTTGAGGCTCTCGTCGAAGCCGCCGATCTCCTGGAAGACGCTCTTGCGCACGCCTATGATTATCCCCGGCGCATGCGGGGCCTTGACGACCTTGGTCAGGAACTCGCATATGTTGTTGCTCGCGTTGTATATCATCTTCTGCTTCCAGCTGGGAGTGAAGGCGTGGATGAGGCATGTCCAGCCGACCGTGTTCCGCTCGCGGAAGTCCTTCTGGACGACCTCGAGGAGGTTGGGGAAAACGATGGAATCGGCGTCGAGGAAGAGCAGGATGTCGCCCTTGGCCGCCTTGGCCCCTGCGTTGCGGCCGAATGAGGCGGCCCCGCGTCTGGCGTAGACGACCCTGGCCCCGTACCTCTTGGCCAGCTCGACGGTGTTGTCCTCGGAATGTGAATCCGCGACTATGATCTCGTAGGGCTTCAGCGCCCTGGCGTGGAAAAGGGTAGGCTCGATGTACTTGCCCTCGTTGAGGGCCGGTATCACGATTGAGACCTTCATGACCTCATATAAGCAGCGGGAAAATTTTAAAACGGTTATATGGAGGTCTATGCGGGGATGATCTGGCATACGTCATCGTCGGCATCGATCCCGGTATAAACACGGGCTACGCCGTCCTCGACCTCCGCGGCAGGCTCATCGCGAGCGGCTGCGAGAAGGAGGCGAGCGACGAGAGGATAGTGGGCATGGTGTCCAGGGCCGGCATCCCGGTCCTGGTGGCCGCCGACACCAATCCCCCGTCCTACTTCGTCCAGAAGGTGGCCGCCAGGCTCAACGTGAAGGTCTTCGCCCCCAGGGAGAGCATGACGAAGCTCGAGAAGAGGCAGATAGGCGGGAGCATCGCGGACGTCCACGTCATGGACTCCTACGCGGCGGCCGTGAAGGCTTATCGGAGATACGCCAATCGGCTGCGCCAGATAGACTCCATGCCGGTATCGGGCAAGGAGGAGCTCAAGAGGATGGTCATCGTCGGACAGAGGATAGCGGAGAGGCTGCAGGAGCGCTGAAGGCCGGCAGGGGGCCGGATCGCGCGCGGAAGCCTGGAAAAAGCAAACATTTATATAGAAAAAATGAGCTAATATAGGTTCGTTGTGGGTGATTGATTGGCGGTTAGCAAGAAAGCTGCAAAAAAGACTCCTAAAGTGAAGAAGCCTAAGAAACTCTCCAAGAAAGAGGAAGCTGCCAGGGAAGAGCGGAGGAAGGAGCAGGAGCTCGCCGCGAAGATATTGCAGGCCGAGCGCGAGCACCTCCAGAAGATATCCGGGATACTCGCAGACGCCTCGGTCCGCCAGAACCTCATAGAGATAGGCGGGGAGAACGCCCTGGCCATCGTCAGGAACTTCTACGGCAACCATAGCGACGAGGAGCTCGCCAAGAAGCTCAAGATCAAGATCAGCGACGTCCGCGCGACCCTCAACAAGCTCCACAACGAGGGGCTGGTCAACTACATCAGGGAGAAGGACAGCGAGACCGGCTGGTATTCGTACAGCTGGTCCCTGAACCAGGACCGGATGGAGAAGTGGGCGCTGAACCAGGCGACCAGGCTGAGCACACTGGCCGGCGACGGCGCTTCCGAGCATTACTTCTGCCCCGCCTGCGGGGCATCGAGCATAACCGACTTCGAATCCGCATCCAACACCTCCTTCAAGTGCGAGCGGTGCAACAGGATGCTCGAGTTCATCGACGAGAAGAAGATGCTCGAGCTCCACGAGAAAAACAGGCTATGAAGGTCTCAGAGCTGAATTCCTACCTCGTCCTCTTCAACAAGGGCAGGATACTCCTTCTCAAGCGCAGGAACGGCCTCTGGGAGTTCCCGGGCGGCAAGGTCGAGTGGGGCGAGGACCCCGCCTCGTGCGCGATCCGCGAGGCCCGCGAGGAGACCGGCCTTCTCGCCGGCGGGCTGAGCATCGTGACCGCGACATCGGCGACGTATACCAAAGGGTATGACGACAAGCATTCTGTTTACGTGGTCTATAAGGGCAGCACCGACAGCGATTCGGTCAAGCTCTCCGAAGAGCATGTGGAGCACAAGTGGCTGAGCGTAGACGAGGCGAAATTCCTCAAGCTCGCCTACAACGCCGAAGGCGTCTTGGACTGTTTGTAAGGGGCGCTAAAGCGATCTAATGGCCCCTTACCAACCCCAGAGGGTAAACCATACTAATCGCCCCTCACACGCCTAAGCACCCAGTCCGAAGTATTGACGGAACGAAAGAGACCAGAAGGCCGCCCTCGTGGCTGAGTCAGACCGGCTGACCGGCAGAAACCGCAAGCGGTTTCTGTGGTCCATTGTTCGGCTAGCCGAACAATTGGAAGTTTCGCAGGCCTTTATCCGAAGAGAAACAGGAGGAAAGGCCTACATGGACTTGAACTCGAGCAGCATCTTCTCAAGCTCGTCCGTCGTCAGGAACAGCAGTGAGCTGCTGTCGGTCTCCATCTTCACTATCAGCGGAGCCACGGTCGGGGACGAGTTTATGAGCATCTGGAGGGCGTCCTTGTCCGCCTTGCTCTTGAGCAGTATGATCGCTATCCCGTGCCCTATCGTGGGCAGGACCCGCTTGAACAGCTTGGAGAGGTCCATGCCCTTCTCGTAGAAGTGCACGCTCATCTGCTGGCCGACCACGGTGATGTTCGTGTCCGCCTCCTTGGACTCGTCCACGCCTGTGAAGGGGATTGCGTTGTTGACGCAGATGTCCCTCACCCGGCGCAGGAGCGCCAGGTACTCGATCGAGTGCCCGCTCTTTGGCTCCCACGAGGCGAGGCCGTAGTAGTTGAGCGATTCCTTGACGGTCCCGCGCTTCTCGAGCTCCTCGAGGATGAACTCGACGTTGTAGTCGGTTATGTAGACCGGCTTGCCCTGGATGAAGATGTCCTTGAAGCCGTTCTTTATCTCCTGGGTGGTCAGGGGGGTGTTCTGCCACCGGTAGTTCTCGTTGACCTTCTCGAATATGCCGAGGATCGCGTCCGGCGCGAGGCCGATCTTGGTGCGCGCCACCGGCGGGAAGTCCGGTATGTCGAGCGAGAAGAATATCTGCTCCTGGCGGGCGAATATGACGCCTATCGCCACCATGCCGCCGGTCAGCACGATGACTATGATGAAGATGGGGTTCTCGAATATCGTCGGCTGCCTGCTGTTGTCGTAGGGCACGATCTCGGTCAGGCCTCCGGCCGTGAACGCGAACGTGTGCTTGCCCGGCGGGAGGTAATCGCCGCTGGTGTACTGCCCGACGTCGACCGCCAGGTTGTCCACGTTGCTGAAATGGTAGGTGCCCATGGTCCCGTTGTCGACCTTGACGGTCACGTCCGAGAGCTGCTTGGGGGTGCCTGCCATGGATATGCTGAAGTAGTAGATCGAGTGCCGGTCGCGGTTGGTGCCGGTGAGGTTGAAGTCGACCGAGACCACGTTCATGTAGCTCTCGGCGTAGATCTTGCCCGAGTCGTCGGCGAGCTTGACGAGGTACTCGCCGCGGTCGGTGTAGAGCAGCACGTCGAAGGAGCGGTCCGCCTGGACATTGACGTTGCCCTCAGGGAAAGTCTGGAGGTCGGTGTTGTTGACGTCGGTCACGGTGAGCGACATGCTAGGCTGGGACGCGACGGGCTCCCGCAGCTGGGCGTTCAGCCTGATAGGCTGGTTTGTGATGTTGGTGGTGACGACCTGGCCGCCCCCCTCGACGAACAGCTCGTTGCTGTTCTGCTTGTCCAGCCGGACATAGAGGGTCTGCTGGATGGGGAAGTTCGAGGTGGTCGAATACCCGGTGAAATCGATCTTGACCGTCGCGTTCGAGCTGTTGAACGCGTTGGAGAAGAAGTACTCGTTCCCGGAGTACGAGGTCTGGTTCGCCAGGACGTAAACCTTGGACGGCGCATTGGGCTGGGCCCAGGGGGTCTCGAACACGATGCGGGAGATGTCGTCGGCCGCGCTCGTGAAGTTGCCCCTCCACCCGCCGTCGAGGGTCTGCGGGACGAACACGAAGGCGCCGTTGCCCCGCTCGAGCAGGCTGACCGAGCCGTATGCCAGGTCCGACGACCAGCCGCCCGTCGAGATGACCCGGTAGAGGGGCTGGAAGAGGTTGAAGCCGTCCGTCGACTGCAGGTTGGCGTTCTCGTCGAACCTGACCGGCAGGTGGTTGACCGTGTCGGCCGGGGTGGACTGCACCGTCGAGCCGTTCAGCATCTGCGTGAAGGGCTGCCCCATGTAGATGACCACGACGCCCCGGTCGGCGAGGGTGTTCATGTTCAGGGAGCTGCCTATCCCGATCAGCTCCTGCGGTATGGTCCCGCTCGGCACGATGACCACGGCCCCCTGCGGAAGGGTCTCCAGCTGCTTGATGGTTATCTCGTTGAGTATGATCTTCCTCTTGGCCAGGTCGGCGCGCAGGACGCGGATGAAGTCCGGATACGAGCTCGCCTCGACCTTCTCGCTGTTGAGGATGAAGACCTCGGACGGCACCTTCGTGTCGAACGTCGTCAGGTTGATGGTGTAGTTGTTGAGGTTCGAGGTGTTGTAGGAGACGACGACCGCCGCGATGTGCTGCGGGCTCGAGCGGTCGCCCGCCGTGAGTATGCTCCCTCCCACGATGTGGTTGTCTATCGCCGGCTTCTCGACCGAAGGCAGCGCGGCGCCGGCCTGCAGCACCGTCGCGGTGAGGAACAGCCAGCCCATCGCTATGATTATGAGGGCTATGAGTATGAACGCGCCGAACACTATGAAGTTGAAGCCGCCCTTCGGAGCGGCCGCGAGCGGGGCGGCCACAGGCGCCTCCTTCTTCTTGGCCGGGGGGGTCAGTACCTTCCTTAACGAGTCCTTTATCCGCTCTATCGGTGGGCGCTCCTTGACCTTGTAGTGGAGCACGTACTGGTACTTCTTCTTCAGCTCGAACCGGTACGTCTTTTTCTTTATCTTGCTACCCAAATCGACAGGCATGGCGGTTTCCTCACTGAACTACTTCCAGATAGCCTTCGCTGACGAGCTTGTTGAGCATCTCCTCCACCCGGGCGTCGGACACCTTGTACAGCTTCGTGAAATCCGAGATGTTGATCGCGCCGCTGTGGTCGGCTACCCACTCCTGCAGCTTGAGCTTCAGGGCATCGTCGGAGAGCGCCTCCAGCGACTGCACGCGCAGGCGGAAGTCATCGTTCTGGGTCTTGAGCTCGTAATTCTGCGAGGTGAGCGCCTGGGTCTGCTCGGTCAGCCGGTCGGCCTTCTTCTTCAGGTCGTCGACCTCCTTCTTGAGCTGGTCGTAGGCGGTGTAGAGCTTGTTGTAGTCCATCGTCACCGACCCGGCGAGCTCCTTTATCGAGTTCTCTATCAGCTGGTAGACGGTCTTGTTGTCCACCTCGAACGAGCCCTCGATGAGCGAGAGGATGTTGAGGACGTAGCGGATGACGTCCACGCGGCGCTTCTTCGGCCCGATCTCGGGCGGTATCGTGTAGAGGACCTCCATCTCGTCATCGGTGATCTTGATTATCGAGAAGAGGTAGGGGTTCTTGTCGATGTCGCGGCTCTCGACGTAGATGACGTTGAGGGCGTCCTTCTCCGGCGCTATCTCCAGGAAGGAGATCGAGCGGAGGACGTTCGCGAGGTCCTTCGGCTTGCCCTTGATGAATTTCCCCTTCACCTTGAATCCGTCCACCTGCGGGGGATGGACCTCTTCCTTCGAGGAGCCGCCCTGCGCGGGCGGGGCTCCGGACGCGGGATCGGCCGCTCCTGCCTTCGGTTTCGCTGCTGGTAATGGAAGCGCCAGAAAATCACCTCATTTCTTGGATCTTGATCTCTTCTTCGCCTTCTGCTCCGGGGGCGTCGGTGCCGGTTCCGGGGCCGGCTGGGGCTGCGGGGTCAGCGGCGGGGGAACGATCGCCGGCGACGGCGTAGCCCTGGCCGGGAGCGCCTCGGCCGCCGGCGTGTACTTGAACACCGGCAGCGCCAGGATGAACAGGGCGACCACGAACGCGGACACGAACCCCCATGGGTCGAACCTGCCGGACAGCACGACCGCGGCGAGCAGCACCACGAGCACAAGGCCGGCCAGGACGCTTGCGAAAAGCATGCTCTTCTCGAAGGATTTCCTCCGCTCGGCGTGCTTGGACGTGCAGTCCGAGCACACGAAAAGCTCGTTGTTCTGGGCGATGCCGAAAGCCTTCTTCACTGCCCGGATCGTGCGGATTATGCGGTCCTCCCTGATAGGGGCCGCGCTCTTGGCAGCGACATCCTGCTGGCAGATGATGCAGACTTTCATGTCAAAACCCCCAAGGCCGTGCCATCGGATTCAATCCTCGAGCACCACCTGGCTGATCTCCCTGCCGACGCCGCCGCTCTTCTTCAGGTCGACCCTGCCGAAGATGTTGATGATCGTTATGTCGTCGATGCCGGCGTCCTTGAGGAAATCGCTGATGTTCCTGCGCACTATGCCGTCGCGCTCGAGCAGAATGACATAGGACACGACGTCCATGCGGCGGTTGCCCTTCTCGAAGAGCTTGGTCATCTCCTCGATCTTGTCGTCAGCCATGCCGAACTGGCGCAGCTTCCTCCTGAAATCCTCCTTTAGGAACGAAACGCTTCTTGACACTGCAACATCCCTCCTCTGCTTGTCCGTGAGGACCTCCGTCAGATCAAGGAAGTACTCCTTGCTCGGCTCCTCTCCCTCGATCTTGTCGATAAGGAAAGTCGATGGATACGGGGTTGGGAGCGTGAGCGACAGGTTGACCGCGCACTGGCCGACGCCGAGCCGGCTTATCTCGTCGCGCATGAAGTTGCTGAAGTTCAGCGAGCCCTGGAGGTAGTCGAGGAACTTCTCGAACTTCACCTTGAGGATGAACGTCGTGCCGACGTTCGAGAAGATGGCCTCGCTGATGTCGGTCGGGTTCTGCGACGCGATTATCATGGCGAAGTTGTACTTGCGGCCTTCGCGGACTATCATGACGGCGTCCGAGTTCTCCTCCTTGCCTATCTTCCAGGCTTCGTCCAGGACGATGAGGAGCCGCAGTCCCTTGACGTTCGACCAGCCCTCGAGCCTCATCTTCTCCTTGATGAACTGCAGGAGTGTGAGCGCTGCCAGGGCGCGCGATGTCTCGTCGGGAAGGCCGGCCAGGTCGAGGTCGACCAGGCCCGTGCTTATGATCTCGTCGAGCTTCACCGTGCTCTGCTGGGCGAAGAAATCCTCGCCGGGCTTGGTGAACTGCTTGAGGCGGTATATCGCGTTCTCGAGCTCGGCCGGGAACTCGTAGGAGCCCACCTGCGCCTGCTCGGTGAGTATGCGGACGACGTCCTTGAGCGTGGGGGCGTTGAGCGGCTTGCCCAGCTCGTCCTTCTGCTCGCGGGAGTCCATCCTGAACTTGTTCTCGATGTAGGCCTTCTCTATCGACTGCTCGGTGAGGCGCCTCTGCTCCGGGTACTGCTGGATGTCCGTGAGCAGCTCCATCGTCCTCATCACCTGCTTGATGCGGTCGTAGGGCTTCATGCCGCCGAGGTCGAGAAGGTTGAGGAACGAGCCCTTGCCCAGCGCGATCACCTTGCCGCCGGTCTGCTTCACCCAGTCGCGGTACTCCCCCGCCCAGTCGATGATGAGGGCGTTGGAGTTCCAGACGAAGGCCGAGCGCAGCAGGAACGTCTTGATGAAGTAAGACTTGCCCGAACCCGATATCCCGCAGACGGCTATGTGCGGGTTGGCCACGTTCTCGTAGGTCCAGTAGTAGGGGACGTTGAAGATGCGGGTGCGCCCGATGTAGATGGCGTTCGTCGGGTCCGAGAAGAGGACCTCCATGGGCGGCTCTGGGGGATAGACCAGGATGTTCCTCCTGGATATGGCCTGGTTCGAAAGCCGCACCAGCTTAAGCTTGCCTCCTATCGGCATCAGATCACGCTCTCTTCAAGCTCCTGTGGCGTCGTCGGGAAGAACTTCTCCCATTCGAAGCACTTGAGCATCTCGTCGCCGGTCAGGCTGACGACCTCGACGTTGAGCGCGTTCGCCAGGACCGTCTTGAGCTCGTTGGCCTGCGACCGCGCCGCCGCGATCGCGGCCTCCTTGCTCAGGCCGACCGCGGTCGTCTGGGCGTACGCTATCACTCCCATGGGCTTCACGCCCTTTATCAGGCGGGTGAGCTGGTTGTCCCAGACGGCCACCTCGCGCTCGTACTTGTCTATCTTGAGCACGTCCGGCGCGGCTTTGTCCCTCTCGCGGGCCAGCCTCAGCTGCGCCTCGGCCCTCTTCGTCTCGATGTCCTTCCTCTTCGCGCCGACGTCCTCGACGAAGAGCATGTAAGCGACCTTGGTGACGTACTTGATGTTCGATATCGCGCGCTCGAAGAACTGGTTATAGGCTATGCTCTCCTCGCTGCTCTTCTCAGTGGCGGACTCGAATATCTTGAGGCCCAGGAACGCCGAGGCGTAATAGACCCCGTTTGCGCTCTTGACTATGACGTCCTGCCCGGGGGGGACCTCGTATCCCAGGTCGGACATCATCACTATCTTCGTGCGCTCGGTTATCAGCGGAATCATGATGTAGCCGTATTTCCAGAACAGCACCCCCAGGAAAGCCCCGATGCCGGCCAGAAGGCCGCCTATGAGGCCGAAGATGCCGCCCCCGATGATTGCGAAAAGGGCCCCGACGATGCCCACTGCGATTGAACCAAGAGTCCACTGCTTCCCGGAAGTAGCCATACCTGATACCTCTAATGACTTATAGGATAATTCCGATAGGATATAAAAACCCACCATCCGGCACGACGAGGTTGAAGCGTCCGCCCGGAGGCGGAGCGGGGGGACGCTGCGGCCTCCCGATCCCCCGGCTCAGTCCCTGACCGCAGCCTCGACGATCGATCTCGCGCTCCCGATGTAGGTGGAATAGTCGAACAGCTTGTCCGCTTCGGCCGCCGGGAGCACTCTCTTCTCCACGAGGACGTCGCGCAGGTGCCGGTGGGACGTGAACGCCTCCTGGGCCAGCCCGCGCACCAGCTCGTGCGCCTCCTGCCTCCCCATCTTCCCGGCCTCCACGAGATGGATCATCACCCGCTCGGCCATTATCAGGCCGCCGGTGAGCTCGAGGTTGCGCTTTATGTTGTCTGGATAGAAGACGAGCGTGCCCAGGATGTCCGCCATCTCCAGGGCCATATAATCGACGGCGACGAAGCTCTCGCCGAATATCGCCCGCTCGTTCGCGCTGTTCGTCAGGTCCCGCTCATGCTCCAGGGGTATGTTCTCGATCGCGGTGAGGGCGTTCGCCCGGACGACCCTCGAGAGCGAGCACACCCGCTCGCTCCGGTGCGGGTTCCGCTTGTGCGGCATCGTCGAGGAACCGACCTGCTTCTTGCCGAATCCTTCCGACACCTCCAGGATCTCGGTCCGCTGGAGGTTCCGTATCTCCTTCCCCATCTTCTCGAGCAGGGCGGCCAGGAGCGCAAGGGCGCAGAGCACCTCGGCATGGCGGTCCCGCTGGACCACCTGGTTGGTTATGGGATCCTCGGCGAGGCCCAGCTCCTTCATGACCAGCTTCTGGATCCTGGGGCCGTCCTTGCCGAATGTCGCCATCGTCCCCACCGCCCCGGACATCTTGCCGACGGCGATCCGCGTCCGCGCCTGGGCGAGGCGTTCCCGCCCGCGCTTGAGCTCCTGGTAATAAAGCGCGAATTTCATGCCGTAGGTTGTGGGCACCGCATGCTGCCCGTGCGTCCTGCCGACGCAGACCAGGTCGCGGTTCTCCAGGGCCATTTTTTTGAGCTGCCTGGCGAGCGTCTCGAGATGCCGCTCGAGCAGGCTCATCGCATCCATGAATATCAGGGCCGTCGCGGTATCCTCGATGTCGTAGCTGGTCGCGCCGAGGTGGACGTACTTCCCGGCTTCCCCTGCCTGCTCGGTCAGCGCCCTGACCATGGCCATCAGGTCGTGGTGGATCTCGGCTTCGATCGCGTCCACCCTCTCCTTCTTGACTCTCGAGGCGGCCGCCTCGATGCTCGCCGGGGCGTCCTTCGGTATGTCGCCGAGGGCGGCGTGCGCCTTCGCCAGGGCGACCTCGACCGCCATCCACTTCCTCAGCTTCTCGGAATCGTCGAAGACAGCGTTCATCTGGGTGGCGTATCTTTCTTCGAATGGGGATATCGTCATAGGCTTAATTCGGGCTTTGGGATTAAATAGTTCACGCCCCTCCGGGGTTGTTCGCGGCCGTTCAGCGGAGCCTTGATATACCGTTCAGGGGCGGCGGGATATCGGTCCTGGGGCCCTCCCTTTATGGCCGTCCCGCCCCGGGACCACGAAAGCAGTCTCCGCGATTAGCGGACACCGCCAGATTCCTCAACCCGCGGGGGAGCGGCCCGCAGAAGGGCCGCCCCCTGCTAAAAAGCGACAACACCGGCAAGGGCCGGCCTCCCTGAAGCAGGCGGTCCGAACCCCCCTAGGGGTTCGGCAACCGCCAAAGCCAACCCCGGAGGGGTTTGCAGGGAAAGAATACGTCCATCAACGAAACATTTATATACATGAAAAAGCAGAAAGAATGACAAGGACGACAGAGAAATCAGTGGTAGAAAGGGACAATAAACGAACCTTTAAATATACGAAAGTCCATAGATAATAACATACAAAACAATCACCCCAGGTGATATTCGATGATCGGCGACAACCTGCTCGAAAAGATAAGCAAAGGCGACCCGGAAGCGGTGGCCCATTTCAAGGACATCCTCAGGATAGACGGCGTCATAGGCCCGCAGGAGGTGTTCCCCCTCCAGCTGGCCGCCGTGAGCGCAGCCCTGGCCCAGACCGGCAAGGGTAAGGGGAGCGCAGATCTCAAGCTCGACATATTCTCCGATATCTTCGAAAGGCTCTCCTCCATACACGCTGACGACCTGATCTCCGGACCTGCCGACTTCAGGTCCAGGGCGGAGAAGCTGTCTGCTGAAAGCCCGGAGGACGTGGCGAAGGTCTGGAGATACGACAAACTGATGATGCTCGCGCTCGTCGGACCGCAAGGCGACCGGGAAGGCCTCAAAGCCGGGAGGGAGAGGCTGCTCGAGTATCTTGAGGACGGCCTTTATTCCCCCGTGATACAGGTAGGCCTGATGCTCGCGGAAGCGGCCAGGGGCGAAAGCAGGCTGGAGCCCGGGGTCGCCGATCTGGCGAACCGGTGCCTGGTCAACGCAGCCAGGTACGGGAGGGCGGACGCCTCGATGTACGCCATGGAAGCGATCGGGATAGCAGGGAACGAGGAAGCCAAGACCGCCGCGGTGAACAGGCTCATCGACATGGTCGAATCCGGCGGAAGCGAACAGAAGCAGCAGGCCCTCGAGACACTACTGCGCCACTTCTCCGAGGACGCATTCGCGAAGGTCGTCATCCACGAGCTCGCCCTCGAGAACGCCGAGATCCGCTCGATCCTCTCGGGCATGGCGCGGGGAGCGGACAGGAAGCTCTCCAAGGTCGCCGGGAACATGATGGCCGACGTCCGCACCGAGAACGAGGTCGAATGGATGAAGGCGGACAGGGAGACCGTGCTCATCGATTACCCTGAGTATTCACCCCAGAGATTGTACCTCGAATGCATGTACCAGGCCATCGGGACCGTGATGGGGAGGTATCCTTCCACGCCCAAGGAGAGGACCGAGTACGAGGTCGCCCTGCTCCAGCTCGCGACCGCAGGCAATCCGGGCCAGATCGAAGCGCTTTTCGATTCCAAGGGAGACCGGCTGAACCTCAGCAAGATGATCAAGGACGTCGAGAACGCCCTTCTCAGCGCCCTCAGCAACGGCTATTCGCCTGAGGTCAGGCAGCGCGCCGCGCAGGGGCTCGAGAAGATCGGCAGCCAGCGGATCGAAGACATCCTCGAGCGCATAGCGCAGAGGCACGGCGAGGACACCGAGGCCGGCGCGCTCGCCTCGGAGACGCTCTCCAGGATAAGGGGGAAGAGTATCATGGAAACGGCTATCGAAGTCGAGACGTTCAGAAGGCCGCCCGTGCCGCGGCCCGCCAGGAAGATGGCTGCCCCCGCCCTGAAGATCCCCCAATAAACATTAAAACAAGGCCGGGCTAATTCCATCCATGGCTAAGATCCACGTGATCAGGAGGCAGGAGAAGGGCTACATCGAGCTCCCCGCGGACCTGGCCAGGAGCGACGAGATCGAGCTTTTCCAGCTGAGGGAAGG
>JAWOLP010000024.1:0-50283 GCA_033853355.1 Candidatus Micrarchaeia archaeon
AGGCCTGCTGACGGCGTGGCGCCTGCGGGAAGGACCATAAAGATCACTCCTTCCTACGCCAGCGCGACGAACGCGAACCTCTTCATAAGAGTGACGCAGCCGTGAGGCCCCAAAGAAGTGGTAGAAAGTGCAAGAACACGAAATGTTTATAAATGTTTAGCGACATAGATATTTCGTCAAACAACTACTGAGGGTGATATAGGAATGTCGGAGATCGTGAAGGAGAAGGCAGGAGCTAAGACTGATCATGAGGAGAGCCACGGCAGGGACGCCCCAGGCGTCGCGCCGAAGGCGTTCTCCAAATGGAAGGCGCTGGCCGGCGGGCTGGCGCTCGCGACCGGACTGGGCCTCGCCCAGCCTGCTTGCAGCAACGACAGCCCGACCACCAATATAGACGTGCCTGCCGCTGACGGCGGATGCACCACCGATGGCGGCGATGCCGCGTGCGTCGATCCCGATGGCGGTGAAGCCGGAGCGGATGCCGGGCCGCAGGATTCAGGCCCGACCGACGGAGGCCCTGACATGGATGCGGGCCACGATGGCGGCGAAGGAGGCATGGACGCCGGACCCCAGCCAGACGGCGGGATGGACGGCGGCCCTGTGGTCGACGGCGGCTCGGACGGCGGACCGGTCACCGACGGCGGAACCGACAGCGGAACCCCGGATGCCGGCGGCATCGTGTGCGGCTCTGCGACGGTCGGTACCTGGAGCGGCATGATCCACGCCAGCGGCTCGCAGAACCTCTTCAACTACACGTTCGGATACGTCGGTATCGACGGCTCGGGCAACGCGCTCATGGCGCTCAGCTGCGGAGGCCAGACCTTCGAGGCTGCATATCCGTGCCCGGTCGGCGTGGAGACTGACATCTCCAGGCCTGCTGACGGCGTGGCGCCTGCGGGAAGGACCATAAAGATCACTCCCGCCTTCGCCAACGCGATGAACGCCAACCTTTTCATCCGCGTGACACAGCCGTAAGCGGCTGATTCTTTTTTATTTCTCCTCTTTCTATCAGTTCCATGATAATACCGCCTGCAGTGAAGGAGCAGCTCAAGAAGCCTCTCGGCCGCCTGCAGACCGATTTCAGGCTCGTTAAGAAGCTGAGCCGCAGCAGGAAGGTCGTCGCGGTGGGCGATGTCTGCACGCTTTCGCTCCTGGCGATGGGCATAAGGCCCCACCTGGCGGTGTTCGACCATCTTTTCATGAGGCACAGGCTCGACCCTGGCATGGTGAAGATCCTCGCCCTGCATTTCCCGAAGCAGAGGAGGTACCGGAACCCGGCAGGCACGCTGTCCGAGAGGCTGCTCCGGGACGCCCCGAGGCTCATGAAGGAAGGGGGAGCCGTCCTTATCGACGGCGAGGAGGACCTGACGGCGCTTGCTTTCATCAGGAGCGCGGGCGCCGACTACGTGATA
Source organism: Candidatus Micrarchaeia archaeon (assembly GCA_033853355.1). Taxonomy (GTDB): domain Archaea; phylum Micrarchaeota; class Micrarchaeia; order Anstonellales; family Bilamarchaeaceae; genus Bilamarchaeum. Next base: position 1,413 of record JAWOLP010000024.1, read on the forward strand.
GTATACGGGCAGCCGAACTCAGGCATGGTCGTGGTCCTGCCAGATGGGAAGATAAAGAAAAAGATAGACGGCTGGCTGTCAGCCGCTTCCACGGCTCTTGGCCATGAAATAGAGGGCTAGGAACGCGAACAGCGACACTATTATCGCGGCGATTATCTGCGTCTGCTGGTCTATGCTGAAGCCGGACTCGTTGAGGAGGCCGGTCCCGAAATAGGTTATCCCTATGCCTAGGACCAGCGCTAAGACAAGAATAATGAAATTGACAACGGTACTTGCCATCCTATCCCTACTGCGGGGCCATCGCCGGGCCCTTGGTCACGACGATGACGTCCTCGACCGATTTCACGTTCTTGTAGAGGATGCTCTTCTCGCGGAGCGATTTCTTCGCGTCGTCCTTTCCGGTGGGGAGGGACTCGATCAGTATCCTCGACACTTCGCCGCCTTCAAGGTCCACGATGAAATCCTGGGCGTTGCCGATGAACTTACCGGAATCGGTAAAGATATCCATGCCGTACAGTCTCGAAAGCTTCGTGCTCATTCTAGATCACCTTGGTGCGATAATCGGGAAATTAATTAAAAAACCTTTCCCCGCCAGAGATACGACGATGGAAAGAGCCACTTTCATTTACCTGCTTTACATGCTGTTCTTCATCCTGCTGCTGGGAGCGATATTCCTGACTCCCTTCCTCGCCTTCAGCAGGGACATGAGCGCCTCCTACAACGCCTTCTCCTACACATGCCACCAGAAGATATCGCGCTCGCAATGCCTTTTCAGCGACGGCAAGGGGTACTGGATCGGCGACTGCACCCCCCAGAACGGCACGTTCGTCGACACCCTCGCCGACCGCCAGCAGATAGAGGTCCAGTACGGGACCGTGACCGGCTTCAAGGTTCCCGTCTGCGCCAGGGATGTCGGCCTTTATCTCTCGATGCTGTTCGGAGGCCTCGTGTACCCCCTCGTCCGGCGCATAAACGACCGGTACGTGTATCCGGCCATCTACCTGGTCATCGCGATGGTGCCGATCGGGATTGACGGGACCGTGCAGCTTCTTTCGGACATCGGCCTCCTGCCGTTCGTCTATGAGAGCACGAACGAGCTGAGGCTGATAACGGGGTTCATAGCCGGATTCGTGGCGGCCTTCTACGCGATACCGATCCTCGTGAACCTCGCTTCGGGCGACGGCGGGGCGGAGGCGGTGGGGGGCAAAAAAAGGGAGGGGCCAAAGGAAGAAGCCAAGCCGCCAGAGACTAAGGCGGTCGCGAAGACAACGGAAACGCAGCCGCCTTCTTCCAAAAAAGAGAGAAAGAAACGAGTTTTGGGTTAACTGATTTGCCTTTTTGGGGAAATGATTCGCCCTCCTCTGGGCGAATGGGTCTGCCTCAGGAAGTTTCGCGAGCCTTTATCCTAAGAAAGGGCGGAGGAAAGGCTCAAGTGACTAGAAATCGCCGAGGCTCTTCTGCTTCTTGTCCACCAGCCTCTTGCTCGAAGGGAGGTCGTCCAGCATCAGCTCCCCGAAAACGCCGTCATAGCCTGGGACCCACCTCACCTTGCCGGTGTTCACCTTGACCAGCGCGTCGGCGATCCCCTTGCCGGCCGCGAGGCGTATCTGCTCCTCCGAGGCCTCGAACACCGCGAACTCGTTGCCGAAATAGCGCACCAGCTTCGACTGCTCCTCTGCCACGGCGGCCGAGGCCTCGGGCTTCCCGATCGCCTTCGATATCACGGTCTGGAGCGGCACTATGTACTGGAACGGCACGGCGCCCTCGGGCCTGAATCCAATCTTCCGGTCGGCCAGCTCGGAGACCCGGTGCATCACCCCGATCGTGAGCTTCCTGCGGCAGACCGGGCAGATGTTGCCCTTTGCCTGCGCCTCGGCGGGTGAGAGGAGGACGCCGCACTTGCGGTGGCCGTCGTAATGGTACTTGCCTTCCTCAGGATAGAATTCGTACGTCTTCACGAAGCCTTTCCTCGTCTTTATCGCGTCGGTCACCGAGCGGTAGGAGAGCTCTTCCAGGTCGAACACGTTCGCCTCCCGCCCGAGCTTGCCAAGGCTGTGCGCGTCGCTGTTCGAGACGAGCGTGTAGCGGTCGAGGCCGCTGACGGTCCAGTTCATTGCCGGATCGGACGAGAGCCCGGTCTCGAGCGCGTATATGCGCCGGGCCTGGTCCTCGAACGCCTCCTCCACCGAGTCCACGCCGCCCTTCGAGCCGAAGACCGAGAACCACGGGGTCCAGGCGTGCGCCGGGATGATCATGATGTCCTGCGAGAGGGAGAAGAGCTCCTCGGCCAGATGCGCGCTCGACATGCTCAGCGTCGGGCGGCCGTCCTCCTTTAGGTTGCCGAACTTCGAGAGGCGGTCGTTGATCTGCGCGGCGACTTCGAAAGACGGTGAGAGGACGATGTGGTGCATGCGCTTGTTCTGGCCGCCGCGGTCGTAGGTGACGCTGACCTCGGTGCTGAGTATGAAGCGGATCCCGCGGTGCTCGAAGAGGCCGCTCCCTCCGGCGTCCTTCCCGAGAAGGTCCCTGCGCAGCTCGCTGTAGTATAGGGGGTGGGTGAAATCGCCGCTCGCCATCAGGCCGATGCCCTTGATCTTCGCCCCCTCGGCCAGGCCGGGGATGTCGCACCGTGGGCTGGTAGCCCGGGCGTACTTGCTGTGGATATGGAAATCGGCGATGAGCCGCATGGGCCTTGTTGGCCGGCCAAATCTTTTAAACCGCCCCTACGATAGAGGGGGCATGGGAGGAAAGATGAAGGCGGAGAAGGCGCCATCGCCCGCTGCGCCAAAGAAGCGCTCGCCCCTGGACGAGAGCTGGGAAGCGGCCAAGAACGTGTTCTATTTCCTGCGTCTCACCGAGTCCTCCAGGAAGTACAAGAGCCTGGACGAGGTCCTCTCCCCGCTCGTGCCGCTGGCCGACCTCCGCCTGGCCGTCGGCCTGATACTCCTCTCCGGCGCCCTGATGACACTCATCGCGCTCGTGACGACGTTCCTGTCGATGCAGCTGGCCAACTTCGCCTCCGACACGCTCACGCAGGTCACAGGGATCCCTCAGGAGAGCCTGACATTGGCCAACCTAGTTCCCATAGCCGCCTACCAGCTCATACTGTATTTCCCGATAAACCTCGCGGTGACGGTGGCGTATGAAGCGCTGGCATTCGGCATCATCAAGCTCAGCGGGGGGGAAGGGACCTTCACCCAGCAGCTCTACATGGCGTCCGTTACCGGGCTGGCGATGTCGTTCGCCACCCTGCTCAGCCTCGCCGCCCCGCTCCCCTGCCTCCAGATAGTCGCTGGCCTCGCCCTAGTCGCCATCACGTTCTACGTGCTGTTCTACGTGAACCCGAAGGTGTACGTGATAGTGCACCGCATCGGGTTCGGGCATGCGCTCCTGGTCACGGTCGTTCTCACGATACCGAAGCTGATAGTCCTCGCCTTCGCCAGCAATTACCTGGCCCTGGCCATGGGCTTCCCGGCTCCGGTCATTTTCGGTGGCTGATATGGCTTTCAACCCGAAGAAATTCATAGCGGAATCAGAGGAGAGCATCAGGAAGACCCTCGGCAAGGAGAACGCGGTGACCGCGGTCTCGGGCGGTGTCGACTCATTCGTGGCCGCCACGCTGGCCGCCCGGGCCGTGCCGGGGCAGGTCCATATCGTCTACGTGGACAACGGGCTCATGAGGAAGAACGAGACCGAGAAGGTCAACGAGGTCGCCCGGGGGATGAACGTGGAGCTGCATGTCCTCGACGGAAGGAAGCGTTTCCTCAAGGCGCTGGAGGGGGTGAGCGACCCTGAGCGGAAGAGGAAGATAATCGGCGAGGTCTTCGTGAGGATGTTCGAGGAGGAGGCGAAGAAGCTGGGCGTCGCTTTCCTCATCCAGGGGACGATAGCGCCGGACTGGATAGAGAGCGGGGGGATGGGCCGCGACACGATAAAGAGCCACCACAACGTCGGCGGGCTTCCGAAGGAGATGCACCTGAAGCTGTGCGAGCCCCTCCGCGAGCTCTACAAGCACGAGGTGCGGGCGGTCGGCAAGGAGCTGGGCCTGCCGGAGGCGGTGCACCAGAGGCAGCCGTTCCCGGGGCCGGGCCTGGCTGTCAGGATCGTCGGCGAGATCACGGAGGAGAAGGTCAGGATAGTCCAGGACGCCTGCGACATCGTCGAGACCGAGATGGAGGCCGCGGTGGCCGCCGGCAAGATGGAGAGGCCCTGGCAGTATTTCGCCGCGCTGCTCCCTTCCAAGACGGTCGGCGTCCGCGGGGACGAGCGGGCCTACCAGTACACGGTCATAGTCAGGGCGGTCCGCTCGCTCGACGGGATGACGGCCAACTTCTCGCACATACCGCCTGCGGTGCTTGAGAGGATCTCGACCCGCATAACGAACGAGATACGCACCGTGGGGCGCGTGGTCTACGACATCACGAACAAGCCGCCCGGAACGATAGAGATGGAGTGATCACAGCGGCGCCCATGCGCCACCCGCGCCGGTCCTGCCCTTCCTCCGTATGTCCCTGTGGAACACGTAGTGGAGCGAGACCGCGTCCTCGTCGGCAGAGCTGAGCTTGAGGCCGCTCGCCTCCAGGGCGGGGCGGACCTTCTCGGCGAATCTCCGCAGGCTCTCCTTGTCCGGGAAAGTCTCCACGCTGTTCACGGAATAGTGCGCCGAAAGCACCGAGCAACCCCTGCTCGCGCGCTTGTATGAGAGCCCCCACCAGATCTCCAGGGAGGCGATCTCCTTGTACGGGACCACCACCGGCTTGATGCCGATGGCAGGCTGGATCAGGACGGCCTCGTCGTAGAACTTGGCCGGTATCTTGAAGAGCATCCCCTTCCCCTTGAGCACCGCGGCGAGCGTCAGCAGCACCACGACGGCGCCGCCGGCCGCGAGGACTATGGCCGGCCTCTCGTGGGAGAGGTAGTCGGGCGGCGAGACGAGCAGGTAGGCGGGCACGACGAGAAGGACGAGGGCCGCGACCACGAGGATCACCAGTCCCTGGAGCCTCAGGTCCGCGCTGTAGTCTTTCGCGTCCGCTACGGTGTTCAAGCCACCACCTCGCAAAGCACCTTGGTGCCGGAGAGCTGCGGATCGAGCATCGCATGCTCCGGCCCGAACCGGGCGCGCAGCTGCACCCTGGAGCCTTTCTCCACGCCCCGCTCGCGCAGGTTGCGGGAGAGGGTGTCATAGAAGGAAGGGATTATCGTGTTGTCGAGGATCGCGCGGACCATCTTGAGCGATATCTTGGTGTCGAATCCGAGGGGCTTGAGCATCCTGGAGCCTTCTTTCTCCATCACCAGGTAGAAGAGGACGTCCACCTTCTCGCTGGCAAGGGTCTTGTTGAGATTTCTTGTGCTTACCATCTTCAGCCCTGCATCGATTCGAGCATCCGCTGGAAGCGGGCCGGGAGCGGCGACGACCCTTCGAGGCGCAACGCCGAGACGTTCCTGGCCACCCGGACCTCCATGTCCGTCCTGGCGACGGCGTTCGGGCCGCCCGGGCGCGTCTGCTCGGCCGGCACGCGCATCAACCTCGCGCTGCGGGAGAGCGTGTCTAGAGGGCCGTGTACCTCCCTCTGCTCCCTCTGGATGGTGGGCACCAGCCTTGCCTCCGGGGGTTTGGGCAACTCGCGCTCCTTGAATGTCTCTGCCATCTTATCCACTTCTTTACGTCTTTTGCGATAAGTATCTGTATAAAACCCTTTAAAAGGTTACCTCCAAAGCTTTACTTATGGAGGACCTCGAAGAAGCCAAAAGCCTGCTCTCAGGCGGGCGCTACCGGGAGGCAGGCGACCTGCTGGACCGGATCCTGGCCGGCTCCGAAGCCTCCGACGAGGCCTGGTACCTCCGCGGGATAGTCTTCCTGAAGCTGAAGAACTACGACGGGGCGCAGGAATGCTTCGCCCACGCCCTGCTGCTGGGCAGGAAATCCAAGTACTTCCAGATGAAGGGGATGGCGCACTTCGAGCTGTTCGAGATGGAGGATGCGGCCGAAGCGTTCAGGGAAGCCCTGGGCATCGAGCCCGACGACCCCACCACGAACTTCTTCCTGGCCCTGAGCTACATGTTCCTCGACGACGGCCGGGCGGACGAGTTCATCAGGAAGGCCTACCGGCTCAACAGCAAGAAGACCGGCGCCCTGCTCATGAACTTCTACACCCTCTTCCTGAAGGACGACCCTAGGATCGGCGCCGCCCAGAAGGCGCTCATAGAGCAGAGGATGAAGGGCCTGCGGAGCTAGTGGAGCAGGACCCCCACGACGACGAGGGCGTTGAGGACCGCGAAGAGGGAGTAGACCGCTATTATCACCGGCTCGCGGTGGACCATGCCGTAGATGACCCAGAAGCATGATGCGAGCGTGTATGCTTCCCACGACAGCACCGACACCCCGGAAGAGTTGCCCTGGACCCACACCTGCAGAAGCTGGGGTATGGTCATCAGCGCGCTGAAGAGCGCCACGCCGAACACGAGCCGGTCGAGGAGGTTCTTCCACTTATCCGGGTGCGGATATGGCTCTAGGTCCTGGTGGACGCGTTTCCTGACGTGGACGTGATGCAATGCCATCAAACGTTTTCGTGGCGAGGGGTTTTTTATCCCTTTGTCGCGCTCAGCCGGTGGAGTTGTAGCCCGGCCAGGGGCCGTAGCAGCGCTCGCGGGTGGTGGTGCCGCTACCGTTCGAGGCCGTCACCGTGACGGTGCAGTAGTCCCCGGAGGTCACGGTGTATGAGTCGTAGGTCATGGGGAAGCCATAGACCGTGCCTGAGCCGTTGGCGTGGCAGGCCTGCCGGCCACGGTAGGCCGTGATGCCCTGGACAGTCGTGTTCAGGGTCGCGCCGAAGAAATTCCCGAAGCCCCATTCGCCGACCGCGCAGTTGGCCAGCGTGTCCGAGTAGCCGGGCGAGGAGGTGAAGCTGATCGACTGGGCGATCTCCATCCCTCCGACATAGGAGAATGCGCCGACGGCGAAGAGGATGCACGCCGAGAGCGTAAGCAGCATGTTGCGGTAGGAGCCGGCGCTTTTTGGGTTGATGGCCTTGCGGAGGTATGCGCCGATGAGGAGGCCGGCCAGGCCGAGCAGGAACTTGACAATCGCCAGCACGAGGAAGATGACGATGGAGATGACCGGCGAGCCCGTTAGGCTTATCACCGCCGAGAAGAGCGTGGCGAGGAGGCCCGCCGCGGCGAACACCGCGAAGAAGAGGAGGAATTGGACGACGATGTCCTTGAAAGCCATTCCCCGGTCCTCGGAGAGCTCCCCTCCCATCACGAGGGCCAGGACGAAGATGACCGCGAACTCGGTGAAGAAGAAGAACGTCGAGAAGGCGATGTAGCCGCTCCCGTGCGGGGCGAAAGAGTCGAACACCGCGTAAAGGATCACCCATGCGAGGATCAGGATCAGGTAAGCCTTGATTGGACGGATGTCCGTGGAAAGTGCCATTGTGTACGCATTCTCCCCGCAGCTATAAGAATGTGCCGCGGATCAGCCTCTGCCTTTCGCCCGCTTCCCGGCCTTCCGCGCTTTCTTCGGGGCCGCCTCCGGCTTCGGCTCTTCATCCCCTTGCGCCGCGGGAGTGCCTGCGGCTTCGGCCGGGCTCTCGCCGCCCATCCTCTCCCGCATCTCATCCAGCCACGCCCTCTCCTTGATCGAGCGGGGCGTGATCGAGGCGACGAGGCGCTCGAAGTTGCCGACCTTCTCTCGGGAGAGCCAGCTCCTTTTCTTGGCCGAGCGCAGGAAATCCGGGTTCGCGAGCAGGACCTGCGTGAGGATGCGCTCGTAGTGCGCCCGCCTCTTCTGGATGCCCTGCAGCTTCCGCAATGCCGCCGTCTCGGCCACGGTCCCTTTCCCCCTCATGCGCGAGAGCTCGCCCTTGGCCTCGAGCTCCTCGAAGGCCAGCCGGTTTATCTGGGACATGAACTTGGTGATCGGGATGCGGATGAGGGAATCGGATATGAGGAGCAGCCAGCCCTCGCGGAGCAGTATCTTGTCGACCTTGTCTATCTCGTTCCGCACGTCGGCCTTGTTCATGTCGGCCTTCAGATAGCCTTTCATTATCGGGTATGAGCGGACGAATTCCTTCGAGTCCACCGTCCCGACCCATTTGCCGAGCGAGCGCTTGGCTTCCTTGAGCTGCGACCTCCATTCCTTGAGCTGGCTGAGCCTCTCCGCGGCTTCCTTGGGCGGCATGGGCTTGTAATCGAGGAGCCACTCCTTCTTCGAGAGGATCCGGCCAACCTGCTCGTCCTCCATGTAGACCGCGAGCAGGTCGGGGAAATACTTGCGCAGGGCGCGGAACTCGGTGAGGGAGTAGAGGAGCTCGGTCGTTATCTCCCCATTCTTCTTCGCGATGTCACGGCGAAGATCCGCGATCTCCCGCTTGAGGCTGGTGTCATATACCTGGAGGAGGGCCGCGTTCAGCTTCCGCAGGCGCTCCCTCTTCTCGCGCAGGTAGGCGGCCGATTCCTCGAGATAATCTATGAGCAGCGCCATCATCCCACTTTCTTCGATCTCGAATCGAACTCCTTCTGCAGGGTCAGGGCGTCGATGTCGAGCTTGGGGGTCTCGCAAATGACCGTCCCTGAGTAGCCGCTCTCCGCGAGGACCTTCATGAAGGGCCGGTACGGCGGCTCGCCGTTCGAGCCGAGGACCAGGTGGTTCCGCTCCCCCTTGTCGGAATAATTTATCTCGGAGAAATGGCAGTGGAACCGCTTCACGTAGTCCCCAAGCTCCTTCTCGAGCAGGGCGAAGATGGCGCGGTAGTCGTCCTCCCCTTTTATCCTGAAATCCCCGCGGGCGTGCAGGTGGGCGAAATCGAGCGCCGGGACCACCATCTCCAGCTCCTGGGCGAGGCGGATGTTCTCCAGCAGGCCTCCGAAAGCGCCTTTCTTGCCCACGGTCTCGGCCCCGAGCCTTATCTTCACACCCAGGGCCTTGAGCTCCTCCTCGATCGCCTTTAGGTTCGCCTTTGCCGCCTTGTAGGCCTCCTCAGGGGAGAGCTTCTGGTAGAAGCCCGGGTGGAACACGGTGATCGTCCCTCCCGCCAGGGAGGTTATGCGGGCCGAGGTGACGATATGGCGCTTGGTGTTGGCGAGCTTCTGCGGGTCGGAAGTGCAGAGATTGACGTAATAGGGGGCGTGCGAGGACAGGGAGATGTCGAGGGGCTTGGCCGCCTTGGCTATCTCGGCGGCCGAATCCTCCTTCATGCGGACGCCCTGCACGAATTCCATCTCCATGGCGGTGAGGCCCAGCGCGGAGCAGCACTTGACGCCTTCCAGCGTCCCCTTGCCCTCGCATTGGATAGGTATCCCTGCTGGCCCGAACCGTATCCGGTGGCTCATGAGGAGGAAATGGAAGGAAAAGATAAAAGCTTGATTGCTCGCGCTTGATTGCGAGCTGCCAGTTCTTCAGCTTCTCCTATTGGGCGCTCGCAATCGGCTGAGGCCTATTGATTGAGAGCTGCCAGTTGAGCGCTCGCACCACCGATTACCGATACTGAGGAGGGCTCAATCGGCTGATACCTCAGCAGACGCCGAGCCCTGCTAAGAAAGGCAGGAGCCCTGGCTGCGATTGAGCGCTCGCATCCATCGCCACTGGGCGGCTGAATAGGGCTAGCGCTCGGCAAATGCCTTAGCTGATGCCGAGCCCGCATCAGAGAAGCGTAAGCCCTGGCTGCGAGGCATCAACGAAGCGACGCGCTGAACAGCACGAACGGCGCGCCGTTGGGGACCGAAGCCCCTGCGCCTGCCTGCAGCCGGACGCTGTCGGCGATGTCGACCGAGAGCGCGCCTCCGAGGAGGGCGTTCGCCTGGTCGGCAGGGCCGGCCCCGTTGAGGCTGCGGTCGTATTCGGCGCCCGCCAGGACCCACGGCACCACCGGGCCGAGCCTCCAGACCGGGAGCTGGACGAGGGCGCGCAGGTAGAGGTTGCTCTCGTCCAACGATGCGCCGCCGAGACCGTCAGGTCCGGCAGGCCTCATGACGTGCAGCCACAGGAGGTTGGCGTCGAGGGTTGGACGCGCGTCGCGCGCCCAGGTCCATGGAAGCGAGATCCTCAGGTGGGCGAGGCCGGGGTTGAACGGGCTGTTCGACATGTCGGCCGAGAGGCCGATTATGTCCCGGTAATCGAAGCCGAGCCTGCCGCCGTATGCGACGTTGAAGCCCGTGTCCGAGGCGCTGCGCCCGTCCGCCGCCGTCACGCCGTAATGATTGACCTGCAGGCCTCCGAAGCCCGCGGCGTAGAGCGAGACGTCGCCGAAATAGAGGGCGACGCCGAGCATCGCCGACGCATCGCCCATGAGCACTCCGGTCGAAGCGCCGGAGGGCGATATCCCGCTGTCAAAGAGCGAGAGCCTGGGGCCCACGAGGAGAGCCGCGTGCTCGCCGAACGGGTGGCGGTAGAGGGCGTCGAGCTGGTGGAGCATGCCGCCGTTGCCGGCGTTGCCGAGCCGCTTGAGCCAGACGCCGCTGTACTCGAGCGAAGCGCGCGAGCGCACGCCGTCCATCGGCCTGGGAGGCGCCTCCGGGGCGGCATCATGGCCGGGCGTGTTCTGGGCCGGCTGCTGGACCGGCGGCGGAGTCAGAGGCCTGGGCGGGGGCTGCACGGGAGCCACCTCGGGCGCCTGCACGGCCTGGATCACGACGAAGCCGTTGGGATATCCGACCGAGACCGAATGCCTTCCTTCCCCGCTGACCGTAACCGAGAAATCCTTCGGGGTGCCGATCGCGAGCCCGTTCTGGGTGAGCGTCGGGTGAGTTACCGAGGAAGAGTTCGTGGTGAAGCGCTCCTCGACCGGGGCGCCGTTGTCGACGGAGTACCTCACCGACAGGGCGAGGCTGCCGTTGGCGACATCGGCGGGCCTGACGGTCGGGTAGAACCTGAGGTTCACGACGGCAGGGCCCTCGAAGGCCACAGTGGGCACCGAAGCGTCGGTCATGACTATGTAAGCCTGGATCTGGTCGGTTCCGCTGGAGAGCGACACCTGGCTGCTGCCGGTGACGTCATACCTGACATTCCGCCTCTGCGCGACCTGCCCCTGGTTCTGGGCCTCCGGGACCGGCTGGGCCATAGCCGTCCTCTCCAGAAGCGGCGAAGACAGCAGTGCGGCTGCGACGAAAGAACCGGCCAAAAAGCGCTTGAAAGTCCCCGGCCTCTCACGGCATCCATTCTGGATTTCCTTGGAAGTCAAATCTTTCATGTATGAGCATTAATTGAAACACTTTAAAAATGTGTTGCAATTTGTTTTAAAGTAGTAAATAGTGTTGGTTTATAAATATTTTCAAACACAAAGTAACACATGTCAAGCTCCAGGGATAATAACGGCCCCAGGCACCCCGCCGACGAGAAAAAGGACAGGGATGGTGGCCGGAAGGCTTCGGTCCTCTCCGACGGACCGACGCAGGTGCGGAAGGTGCCGGGGTTCGGCGGCGAGCCCGACCTCGAAGGCGCCCTCGGCATCGGGCTCGAGGACACCGTGGAAGTGCGGACTGGCGGAGATGCGGACCCGAGAGACAGCGCGTCGGCCGCAGGAGAAGTGGACGCTGGCGGCGCGGGGCTCAGCGAGCCCACGCTCGTCGCCGCGGATGCAGGCGCGAAGGCCGCCGGACCGGGCTCTCCCAAGAAGGGGCCGGCCGTGGACGAGGCCGACCTGCCATCGGTGATGGTGACCGGCCAGCCGGTGGAGTACGACGAGAACTCCTTCGAAGGCAAGCTCAAGAAGCAGGGTTTCACATATATCAGGCCGCTCGGCGAAGGCGGCATGGGCAAGGTTTACCTCGCCAGCAGCGACCTGCTGGACGAGCTCTTCGTCCTCAAGACGATGCACGCCCATCTTTCGGACGCCGCCACCAAGGAGAGGTTCCTCAACGAGGCCAAGGCGGCGCGAAGCGTGAGCCATCCCAACGTCATCAAGGTCCTCATCCCCTTCACGATCGACGGGGACGTGTTCCTCCCGATGGAATTCGTCGAGGGAGACCCCCTGGAGAAGAGGTTGAACGAAGGCTTGATGGAGTGGGGCAAGGCCCGCGAAGTGCTGGGCCAGATATGCGACGGCATGCAGGCTATACACGATGCTGGCATAGTCCACCGCGATCTCAAGCCGGACAATGTCATATTGGAGAAGAACAACGGCCACGGCGAGATAGCCAAGATAATCGACTTCGGCCTGGCCAAGAAGGAGAACGTCAAGAGGCGGCACGCCACCATCGACGGCTCGGTGATGGGCTCGCCGGAGTACATGTCGCCCGAGCAGGCCACAGGCAAGAAGGTCGACGCAAGGTCCGACATTTATTCGTTCGGCGCGATATTCTACCAGCTGCTGACCGGCGTCCCGCCTTTCGAACGCGACCCGGAGAAGAACCAAAGCGAGGCGTGGATGGAGATCGGGCTCAAGATAGTCCACGAGCAGATCCTGCCCCCGATCGAGCGGGCGCAGGATCGGCCGATCAGCCGGGACGTCAGCGAGATAGCCATGATGTGCCTCGAGAAGGATCCGGCCAAGAGGCCCAAGTCCATGGCCGAGGTGAAAGCCAGGATAATGGGCGCGACCGGCTATGAGCTTCCCAAGCCCCAGGCAATCGCGCTCGTCCATGAGGCGCCCGATGCCCAGGGAAGCGTCCCGGAGGTGCATACGAGGCCGACCGACCAGTCGCAGCCTGCTGTCCCCCCCAGGGAGGAGGTCGCCCTCAGCTCCAACGTCTTCGCGAGCAAGTCCCTGATCGTGGATGCCTCGGCCGCTGAAGCGGCCATTGCGGCCGCCGACCCTGAGAAGACCGCCATAGTCAGGGCCCCGGCGGTCAAGGACCCGCAGAAAGGCTCGCCCACGATAATCACGAGCGCGGCGGCGCTCAAGAAGTCCAGGAGAAGGCTCAACCGTGCGCTGATCGGAGGAGCAGCCGCGCTCGGCGCTGCAGCGGCGATAACCGCGGCGGTCTATTTCGGCTCGGCCAAGACCGCCCCGGCAAGGCCCGCTCAGCCGGTCGCGACCGCCACCCTCGGCCAGCCGCTCGTGGATGCCGGTCCTGCGACCAGGCCCGCCATCGAAGCCGACGCCACGCCGCCCATCGCCCCGCTGGTCGTGAACCGCACGATCACCTTCAGGACGAACGTGGACGGCGTCGAGGTCCTGCGGGGAGACGAGAGCGTCTGCACCACCGAAGGCAGGACCTGCTCGGTGCAGGTCCAGGGCGGAAGCGACGAGGTGACGTTCACCTTCCGCAGGAACGGCTACCGCGACGCGGAGATGGGCGTCACCCCCAGCGAGGACCAGACGGTCACGGTCCGGCTAGTGGCGGAGAGGACGCGGCCGGCCGGCTCGAACCGCCCGCCGCACCCGCCCCCGCATCAGGCGGACCCGCTCCAGAACATGGTGCCGAATTACAACAAGAAGCAGTGATATCACCGCCGTTCCGGCGGTGGGGCTTCTGCCTTTCTTTTTTCAATACCCAGCCTCCACGCCGAAGGAGTAGAAACGATGTCATCACCGCCGTTCCGGCGGTGGGGCTTCTGCCTCCCTATCCTTAGTTTATCCATTGTCCCCACGCGGGGGGGCTGTCTCCGGCCCACCGGAGGGACAAATGCCTTACGCCGCGCGAGCTGGGAAGAGGCGAAGGGAAAAACAGGAGAAAACAAGGAAAGGATTAAGCGAAATCACTGGCAGAGATGGGTCTGCTGGTTGCAGGCCTCGCCGGAGACGCAGTCGCCGTTGTCGTTGCAGAAGCCGACCTTCGCCACGCAGGTGTGGGTGCTGTCGCAGACCTGCCAGCTGCCGCAGTCGGCTCCGGAATCGCAGCGGTCATTCTTCGGGATGCACTGGTGGCTCTGCGAGTCGCACAGGTCCCACTCCGCGCACTCGTTGTCGGCCAGGCAGTAACCCTGCCTCGCGACGCACTTCTTGGACGTGTCGTCGCAGCGTGCATAGACCGGGCAATCCTGGTCGTTGTTGCAGAAGCCGGTCTTGGGCGCGCACTCGTGCGTCTTGAGGTTGCACTGCTGGTAGTTGGCGCAGTCGGCGTCGAGATCGCACCTTCCGGGTATCAGGAAGCACCTCTTGCTGACTATGTCGCATTTCTTCCAGGAGTCGCAGTCGGTGTCGGAGTTGCAGTATCCGGGGGCCGGACCGCACTGGTGGGTGCCGGGGTTGCAGTACTCGAAGACTGGGTTGCACTGCGAGTCCGAGTCGCAGTAGCCCGGGGCCGGCCTGCATTTCATCGTAGCATCGCACACCTGCCAGTTCTGGCAGTTCGCGCTGGTGCGGCACGTGTTGTTCACGAACACGCAGAGATGTGTGTTCGCCGCGTCGCAGCGCGTCAGGTTGTCCCTGGCGATGCACTGGTCGTCGGTGTCGCAGTAGCCGGCGAGGGTCGCGCATGTCCCGCTCGTGACGTTGCAGAACTGGTAGGATTTGCACTGCGTGTTGTCCTTGCATGAGGTGGTGGCGGTCCTTCCGGAGCAGCCGGCGAAGAGGAGTGCCAGCGCGATAAGTCCCAAGAAGAGGAGTCTCATGGGGAGGTATTGCATTGATGGTTTTATAAGTCTTCCAATATCCCGATCAGTTCCTGCATGTCCTTGATGGCGTAGTCGGCCGCGGTGGGCACGAGCGAGTACTTGCCGGCGAGCATCCTCACGGTCCGTATGCCGACCGCTTTCGCGGGCGCTACGTCCGCCTCCTCACGATCCCCGACCATGAGGCACTCCTGGGGATCGGCCTCGAGCCGCCCGAGTATCTTGCGGTAGAAAGCCGGCCCCTTCTCCTCCTCCATCTCGTCGGTCACGAAAACCCCTTCGAAGTACAGCGCGACGCCGAGGCGTATCAGCTTGTCCCACTGCTTTATCGAGCTGCCGCTGGTGGCCACGTACAGCCGGTAGCCTTCCTCCCTCATCCGCAGGAGCGAGAGGGGCACGGTCGGGAAAGGCGCTATCGTCGCCTTCGTGTCGTGGTATGCGGCGACCGCGGCCGCGACGTACCGGGCAGGCTCGGCCACCTTCAGCGCGCGGCAGAGGTCGTCGAAATGGCCTTGGTAATTCGAGCCGCGCTTGCCGATTATCGAGTCGAGGGCCGCGCTGAGGGACGAGAAATCGCTCTTGAGGCCCATGCTCAGCATGGCGTTCAGCGCGTTCCTGCGGGCCAGGGCCGAGAACTCGGTGGACGGGAAAAGGGTGTCGTCTATATCGAACAGGACGTAGCTGACCCTCTTTGGCATGGTGGGTATATCGGACGGAAAAAGAATAAATCTTGCGGAGCCCCTTCAGGGCCGCGTCTTCTGGGGCGCCGAGCTCGAGGGAGCGGGCGCCTCGCCGGGCAGGAGGACCACGCTGTGGGTCCAGAGGCACGCCGTCCCCACGGGGGCCGGGAAATAGAGCCCGTTGAGCGTGAGCTGGGAGGCGTTGAGTATGGTCTGCTGGTCGCCGCAGGGCGAGCCGCCGCAGTTCGCCGAGACGCTCCTGATGCTCAGATGGCCGGACTGGTCGACGAGTATCCCGACGTTCACCGTGACGCGCATGTTAGGGTCGCGCACGTCGAGGGCGGAGCGGATCTCGTTCGAGCGCTCCCTTATGCCCCCCACCCTTCTGAGGATGCTCAGTATCATGCCTGACTGCGAGGCGACTATCTCGCTCGAGTCCCTGGCAGCGACCTGGGCCGGGCAGGACCACAGCTGGCCGCTCTGGAAGGCCGGTATCGGATCGTCCGGAAGAGGATCGTCGCGGACCGAGCGGTTCGTGCGCCTCTCCCTGATGTAGTCGCGGGCGCAGTCCTCGCGGGTCTCGGTCACGTGGACGATGGTGAAGGTGAGCGCGCCGGGGCTGATCAGGGAGTCCTGCCACGCGGCGTAGGGCTCGTTCTTGTCCTGCTTGCCGTTGCCGCAATGGAAATCGACCGGGCATGTCTCGGGGGTCTCGCTGGGCCGCTCCGTCACGTCCTGCACCATGGCGCCGGTCTCGGAATCCAGGTACGGGCTCGAGCCCCTTCCGCTTGTGGACATGATCTGCCTGATCCCGTCGCCGCAGTAGCCGCAGCTCTGGCGGTCGAAAGTGGGGGATGATGGGTCGGCCTCGCCTTTCGAGACCTCGCACAGCCCGTCGCCCTGCACAGGCAGTGAGGGACACTCCGTGTTCTGCGGCTGGGGAGGGGGCATCAGCCCCTCATGCCTGGGATTGTGCATCGCCCAGATGAAGGCTGCTACGGATGCTCCCCCTGCCACTAGGCTTCCTGCTACCTTCAAGCGGTGTTTAGTCCTTTCTTGCATGTAAGTACCTCTTTTTTCATCCGGGCTGTAGGGTGAACGAAGCCAGGTCGCCCTCGCACGACTGCTGGTACCCGGTCGTGACCACGGAAAGGTTGAACACCGAGGTGTTCACCTGCCGTGTGCCGCTCGGCGGATTGCATCCGACGCACACGCCGGATGCGGATGACACGCGGGCGACGCCGCCCGTTATGACCACATGGACGTTCACCACGACGCCGTTCGACGACGAGGCGCCGACGGCTCCGCGGACCGTGTCGACATGGCTCTGGGCATCGCTGTATGCCCTCGTCTGGAGCCTCTGGAGGACGTCGCCTGGGCACCTGGCGGTCGGCTCGACCGGGGGCTGGCTGTCCTCGCACTGGCAGCTGCTGTTGCAGGTCTGCCCGGCGCCGCATCCGCCGCGGTCGCATTCCTCGCCGGCTTCCACCCTCCCGTTCCCGCAGACCGGCGGGGGTGTGTTCGGCGGGAGCCGCACGCACGTGCAGTCGCTGCTGCATGCGGTGTTCTGGTCGCGGCATCCCCCGCGGGCCGCGCGGTTGCGCGGGTCGCACTGCTCGCCGGGGTCTATCCTGCCGTTGCCGCAGACGCTCCTGCGCGGGGCCGGCGGCGGCTCGGCGCATTCGCGCACGTTCGGGCACAAGCACGCGGTGGTCGAGACCGGGGTGCATATCTGGAGCGACTGGTTGCAGGTCTCCTGGTACTGCGAGAGCTCGACGAAATAGTTGCCTTCCGTGACGAGCCTGAAGCTCGGCGAGAGGACCGGCGGCTGGACGGCAGGCGCGCCCGAGGCCGAACCCGACGGGACCGGCGCGGGCTGGGCGCTGGTCTGGACGATGAGGGGGTGCGAGGCCATGAGGCGCACCATCTCCTCCTGCGTCCTCTGGCGGAGGCCTATGACCGGCTGCGCGATCCTCGGCCTGGTGAGCACGGGGTGGCTCGGGTCCACGGCGCCGCAGGGCTGGTCCCTGGCAGGCTGCATGAGGCAGTCGAAAGAATTGGGATCCTCCAGCGGGAGTGTGATCTCGCGACCGTAGACGTCGCGCGCGAGCAGGTCGACCGGGTTGCCGGCCGGATCACGGAGCTGCGAGCGGTCGGTGGCGGTGTCGCACACCCCGTCGCCGTCATGGCAGTCCTCCTTGGAGTAGAGCGGGTTCCTGACGCATACGTTGCCCTGGGGGGTGTTGCAGTCCGAGGCGCGCTCGACACGGGAGCCGTTGGTGGTCTTTATGGTCGCGTCGGCGTTCCGCAGGTACGGGAAGGATTCGGACTGGTGGCAGTGCCCGTCGGCCCTCCTCACGATGTCCTCGGTCAGCGGCCTCTCATGGACGCCGCAGCCCCTCACCGAGAGCACCGCGGCGGCCGCGCCGACCATCACCATGGTGGCGATGTACTGCGTGGTGTTGTCCTTGACGTGACGCCACATCCTCGTGGACCTCGAAACCTCTCCGTTGTTAGCCATATCAGCACCTCATCTCTTCTCTATGCTCTCCCTGAGCCGAATGTAGTCGGCTTCGAGCTTCTTGAGTATCGGGACGCCTTTCTCTATCTCCCCGTTCCCGAGCGCCTTGGCGACATCGGTCTGCTTGCGGGTGTAGATGTAGTCGCCGGCTGCGTTCGTCGCGAACACCTCGTCGAGCTTCTTGCGGAACACAAGGTCGCGGACATAGGTCTCGCGCAGGTAGACCTGGCGGACGCCTGGGTCGTCTATGTTGTGGACATAGTCATCGAGGCGTATCTTGATGATCTCGTTCTCCGCGTCGCCGAAGGGCACGTGGAACTTGGCCACCTGGCGCGGCGGAACCTCGGCTTCCCTCATTATGAAGGCGAACTTCGGCGGGCTGCGGTACAGCTCGTCCATGTAGAGGAAGAAACGCGAGTCCTCGATGAGCTTCGTGCGGAGCTTCTTGGGGAACGTCCCCTCGCTGTAATCCTCGTATATCTTGGCGAGGATGGGGACGACGTAGTTGCGCATCTTCATGAAGCGCTCCTTGTCCTGGATGCCGGCCTCGAGCTCCTGGACCATCTTCCGGACGCGGCGCCTCTTGCGCCAGAGGCCTGCGGCCAGGCCGACGCTCGTGAGGCCGTAGTAGAGCACCTTCGCGCCCCCCGCCGACTCGAGCGGCGGGAGGTGGAGCCAGCCTTCCCAGGCGCGCCTCACGTATGTCGCGGCCAGCGGGGCCTTCGCCATCTGCATGTTGATGAACATCCCGAGCTCGTCGAAACCGCCCGTCAGGACCATCGCCGCCGTGAATCCTCCTACGCACGCGACGGTCCAGGTGACCGGGCTGAGCATGAAGCGGGCGAAACGGCCGCGCGACTTGCGCGTGAGCGGCGTCGGCTCGGCAGGGGCGGCGGCGGCCTCGCTCTCTTTTTCCGCCGCGCCCTCTTCCGCCTCCTTTGCCCCAGCCTCCTTCGCTGCAGGGCGCTCGGGGGACGGGAGGCGTCCGGCGGCTGCCGGAGGCGGCCTCGCGGACTGGGGGGGCTGCGGTGCCGCGTCCTTGTCCGGCGAGGGTATCCTTTGCAGCCCGCCGTCCGGCAAGTTGGACCTCTTCTTGGCCTGGAGGCTGGCGAACTCGCGTTCCTCGGACAGCTGCTTCTCCAGCTCCTGGACGCGGTTGCTGAGGCGCGTGAGATCCATTATGTGCTCTTCCATGCGGTTGAGCTGCTCGCCCCGCTTCCTCTTTTCGGACGCGCTCTGCTGGTGGGCGAGGATGACGTTCTTGAGAGCCGCAGCGTCCCCTCCGAAGATCGTGTGGAGCGTGTCCAGCTGCTGGCCGTAGAATTCGCGCGCCTTCTGCAGCCGCTGCTCGGTCGTCGGCTTGAGGTCTGTCTTGAGCTCCTCTAGGAACTTGGAGATCGCGCCTTTTTGCGGCAGCAGGGCCATCGCGCCGGCCGCGGCGGCCTCCTGCCTTGTGACCGAAGGCACCTGGTCTGAAGCCACGGTGTCTTCGGTGCCTGTCACATCGCCCCTCCCGATGCGGAGGGACGGAGGGGGAGGGATGGACCTGCGCGGCGGAGGCGGAGGCGGCGGGCGCCTGGTGCGCGGTGCCGCGTTCTCCTCCCTGGTGAGGGCGTCGGCCCGCACGGCCGCGGCCCCAAGCTCGCTGAACACGTTGCCCATGAGGTTGTTGCCCCGCACGGCCTTGTAGAGGGGGCGGAGCTCGCGCGCGTCCATGAATCCGTCTTCGTCAGCGATGCGCCTGGAGCGGAGCTCTGCCACCGCGACGGATATCAGCACCGCCGGCGCCATCTTCGCCACGCCGGCTTCCGAGAGGTCTACGGGGCCCGGCGGAAGCGACGGCCGCGCCGGAGGCTGCGGCGCCGGAGCACTGGAGGACGGCTCCGCGATCTCGTCAAGGACCATGGACGGCTGCGGGGGCGGCTGGGGAATGCGCTGGGCCGGGGGCTCGGGGAGGCGGGGGCGTCCGTTCTGGACGTCGCCTTCGAGCAGCGGCTCCTTCTTTGCAGCGGCTGGAGATGCCTGCTGACCAGCAGCGCCTGCCCGGTTCACTCTCTCGCGAAGCCCCATCCGACCGCCATCTCCTTGTTTTAATTTAGATATATTTGTGTAAATATTTCTTTTTAAAGCCTCCGCTCAAAGAGGGCGGAGGAAGAAAATGAAAAAAATGGAAAGATCATCCGGGCGGGATCGTGACCGCCAGGACGCCGGAGCAGCTTCCGCCGAATCCGAGCGAGACCGCCGAGAGGTTCACGGTGCCGGGCGATATCGAGCCGCCGGAGCAGCCGGAGCACGTCAGCGAGATGCTCCTCGTGCTGGCCATGCCGTTGTTCACGCTGAACGCCACGTTCGCGCGGACTCCGCTGCCTTCGGGCGCTCCCGCGGCCTGCCTGACCGCGAGGGGATTGCCCATCAGGCCTGCCGCCGCACGCGCCATCAGCCTCTGCGTGACTTCGGTCGGGCACGGGACCGACGAAGGCGCCTGCGACTGGACCTGGACGGGATTGTCATTGTCCGTCCTCTGGGTCCTGCGCGAGCTCGACGCTCCGGCCGGATTCCGCGGCGCGGGCTGCGGCTGGTTGCCGCAGTCTGCCTGGCAGTATGTCATGCCCGGCCTTGATTCGCCGGGAGTGCAAGACTCCGTGTAATGCCTCACTTCGAACTTGTAGGACGTGCTTCCCTCCTGCACAGGGACCTCGGTAGCCAGCTCGAGGTTGGAATCGAGCTGTCCGTTGCCGCAAGCGAAATCAGCCGGGCACACGACCGGCCTTACCCCAGGGGGGAGCGCGACGCGCGGCTGCGCGCCTTCGGCCGGGATCTCCCAGTCCTGCGCGATGCCGTCGCCGCAAGCGCCGCAGCTGGTCCGGTCGAATGTCGGGGAGGACGGGTCGTGCTCGCCCTTCTCGAACTCGCAATTGCCGTCGCCTCGTACCGGAGGCGCTGGGCAGACGACAGCCGGCTGCGGCGGGGGCGGCTGGGGAGGCTCATGCAGGGAGCAGCTGCGGAGGATCGTTGCCAAAGCAATTGACCCCACGCCGAGCCCTATAGCGACCGCGTTCTTCTTGCCGAAATATGTCGATTTTGCCATTGTCAGTTCACCTTCTGCCCATTCGTCCCTTTCTGGGTGCTTGCGACTTCTTCACGAATATCCTTCCTTCTGCCTATCCATTGCCAGACCGCCAGGGCCGCCGAGGCCACTGCCACGCCGGCGCCCCCTATATAATAGAGCACCGGGCCCGCCGCCTCACGGAGCTGCTGGCCGCCGACCGCATACCACATTAGCGGGGGCGCGACGCTGCCGATCGCGAGCGCGGTCACTTCCGCGTTGTGCCTGACCAGCCCCGAGAGGGTCCATTTCCCCGCGGAGGATGCCTTCTCCTTCGCTTTCTCCACGGTCTTGGCGCCCTTGCTCTTGCCCCCTTCCCATTCGACCATGATCTCCATGTTCCCTTCGGGATTGAGGCCTTTGTTGGTCAGTTTTATCGAGAGCGGTCCGTCAGGCGACTCCACTTCGACCGTTTCGGTCTTGTCGAGGCCGAGGGACACTTTGCGCTCTTCCTTGCCCTTGAGCTTGAATTCGAGCATGCCCGGGCTCTTGTCTATGTATCTGAGCAGATAACCCGAGACGATGTCGATGGACTTGCCCTCGTCGCGGTCTGCGTCGAAGGCCCATGTCCTGCTTCCCTTGTTCAGCTGGGGCTCGGGCTTGGGCTTCGGGGGAGCTCGGACCGGCTCTTTAGCCGCCGGCTCTTCTTTTCCGGAAGGGCCGGCGCTTGCGGCTGCCAGCTCGGCAGCCAGATCGATGTCACCGAGCGGTGACAGCGGCTTCTGGGGAGCCTGCGGCGACGCCGGAGAGCTGCCTGAGTCCGAGAGCGAAAGCTCCCCGCTGCTGACTTGCATCGCTTCCAGGTCCACCTCTTCCGTCCGTGCCGGCTGCGGCATCGGGGGCGGAAGCCTGTGTGCCGACGGGGCCTTCGGGACCGGCGCCGCGGCCGGAGGCCTCGACGCTTTGGCCGGAGCCGGCGGCGGCGATGCCCTGGCCGGGCTGGGCGGCTGCGCAGCGACCGCCGGCGAAGGCGACGCTGCCGGCGGGCTTCTCTGGGCCGGCGCGGGCCGCGGCTCTGCGACCGGTGCCGGGCTAGGTGCCACTGGCTTGGGCGCGAGCGGCTCGCTCAGCACTTCGGCCCTCGGCTTGGGCGGAGCGACCGATGCGGGTCTCTTGACCGCATCTTCCCCCGCGCGCTGCACTCTGTCCTTCAGTCCCATGTCACTCATCCCCTCCGAAAATCATCTTCCTGTTCGCTGCCTCGCATGCCTCCCAGTCTATCTTCTCGAGGCAATCCTTCGCGCGCTCCACCATCTGCGGCGTGATGTCTTCGACCCACTTGGCCAGGGCCGGATTCTTCTCGAGCTTCTCTATCGAGGAGTTCTGGGCCTGGGCGAGCGAGAGCTTCATGACCCCGAAGACAGGATCGGCTTCGGTATCCGGGTCCGGGGTGACGAAAGCCCCGAGTATCATCTTGACCATCGCCGGCTCCTGCTCGACCGCGATCTTGTTCACGCGCCGCAGGTAATCGTCCTCGCGGAGGTGGTTGACAAGCAGCTTCCTGGTCTGTATCTCGTGCGAGACGACCATCATGTGCAGGCGCCCGTAGTTCCTGCCCAGCAGGCCGCGGAGGACCGAGAGGGCTTCCGTCTCCTGATCGGTGAGGCCTTCGAGCTTCCCCCCGAGCTGGCCTATCGCCTTCCTCAGGGTGGGCCTCGTCTCGGTCACATTGCCTTTCCCGTCCTTCTCGACTATGTCGGCATCGTCGGCCGACTCGCCGATCTCATCGACGACGGCAGAGACCTGGGCCATGGCGCTCTTCGCGTCCTCGGCGGCGGTGCCGACGCTGCCCTCAAGGAGGCCGATGGCCTTCCTCAGGGTGGGCCTTCTCTCCGTCTCCTTGCCTTCGCCGTCGGTCTCGACTATGTCAGCGTCCTTGGCGCCCTCGCCGATCTCATCGACGACGGCAGAAACCTGGGCCATGGCCTTATTCGCGGTATCTTCGGCATCGCCCACCCTCGCGCCGAGGCGCTGTTCCAGCGCATTCAGCAGCGGCTTGAGCTGGTCCAGCACATGCGCCACGATATCGTCCTTCTTGGGCGGCTTCTCCGCAGGCGCCGGGAGTTCCTCATCCGGACCCGGGAGCTTGCCTCTGGAGACCGGCACCGCCGACGCAGGCGCGGCTTTCCGCACCAGGGGCGCGGCCGCGGGGGCGGGAACCGGAGCCGCCACGGGCGGGACCGAGGGAGGCGGAGGGACGTCCGAGGTCTCCTTTGCCTTCTCGGTGAGATCGAATTCGACCGTGACCTTCGAGTCGTCCGGCGAGCCGGACTTCCGCGCGGCAGCTTTGGCTGCGCCATCGGCTTTGGCCGAAGGCTGCCTCGCCAGCGGCAGCTCGGTCGTTATCGCATCGTCCTCGGCCGGCGCTTCAGCGGCCGGCGCCGCTCTCGCGAACGGGGCTGGCTTGGCCGCCGCTCCGTCGCCCTTCCCGAGGGCCGCTTTCCTCCTCGCTTTTATCTCTTCAAGTGAAAGTGCCATCAGGAATCACCATCGACGTTCAGCGCGGTCTCGAGCACCGCGACCGCATCCGGATCCTTCCGGTTCGTCTTGCCCAGGATGACCGCGGCGATCACGGCTATCTGCTCCCTCATGAGCTCGAAGCCGTCCTTGATCTGCGCCAGCGCATCCTTCGACTCGGTCGCCGCGCGCGAAGCGTTCGCCGCTGCCTCTTCGGCTTTCGTCACGACGCCTTCGAGCGAGGTTATCGTCGTCCGGTCCTGCTCCCTGGTCTCGCTGTCCGCTGCCTTCTGGTCCGCGATCACAGTTTTGGCCTGCTCGAGCAGGCTCTTGCATTCCTCGGCATCTTCAGATGCCTTGCCTGCGGTGACCTTCGCGTTCTCGAGGGCGTTGGCGAGGTGCTGTATCAGGTCTGCGCCTTTCTTCTCGACCTTCACGTCCTTCCCGTGCTCATCCACGTCCGACACCCTCGCCCTCACGACCGCTTCGAGCGCCTGGACCGCTATCTGGGGCGCCCTCTCATCCCTGCGCGCGATCTCCTCGACCGCGCCTTTGGCCGCCATCGCCGCTTCGGCCGCCCTCTCCGCTTCGCCCTTGGCGATGTCGGCGACGCTCTGGGCGTGCTGCGCCGCGGAGGAAGCCTCGCCGGCCGCCCTCTCAATCGAGGCGGCTTTCTCCTCGACGGACTGGGCCGCGGCGGTCATCTTCTCCATGCGCGTGTTGACGCCTTTGACGTCGGTGCGCAGAGGCGCGAGCTTGTCATCGGTATGAGCAGTGGCTTTCTCCACCGCGCCGGCGAGGCCCTCGGCCATCGTCTCGGCGAGCGGGAACAACTCCCTGGCTTCGCGCAGCTTGGTTACAGCCGCATCCATCCGGCTTGGCTTGCCGTCAGTAGGATTACGATTAGACCCGACTACCCTTGCTCCTTCTCCCGTCGTCAACCATATCACCTCAAAGTGCTAGCAGTGTGTGTGCCGATGTATAATTTAGTGGGGTTATATATTTAAATGTTTGCCTTTATTAACAAACGTGGATGTGGTAATCTCCCTCCCTTTTCCTCTCCCGTGTTTTTGTAATTAATGGTATAATGTAAACTAATTAAATTCGGAACGGTTTTGGGCGCGGGCGGCTGCGCGCGTCCCCTCACCCCTGGAAGCAGCGCGGATCTTCCGGATCTTGCTGCTTCACCAGCCGCAAGGCCTCGTTGTAGAACCTGAACGCGTAGGGGGTGGACTGGTCCATGCCCTTCACGCTCTTCCAGAGGACCTCCGTGAACCTCTGGACCTCGGCTGCCGACGGCTCCGTCTCCCGCAGCCGGTATATCAGGTATGAGGACACGAGTATCTTCTTCGCGTCCTGCGCGCTGAGATTGAGGATCACCTCGGAGATGAGGTTCTGCCCCTCAGCCGTCGAATGGGGATCCACGGCGACCGCCGGGTCGAAGCCCGAATAGACGTTGAATACCATGATCTCGAGGTCCCGCGGCAGGACGCGGAGCTTGGCGGCGGTCTCCTGCACGATGACCGACTCGTTGATGTCTATCAGGAACGAATCGAGGTAGCGTGTCTCGGACGGAAGGAGCGGGCGCCCGGATTCGGACTTCTGGGACCGGAAAATAGGCTCGGGCATGTCCGGCTCCTCGGTGATCGTCGGGCTGGTGGAGTGCCTCAGTATGGCCGAAGCGGCAGCGGCGATCTGCGGGTTGCCCGCTCCGGTGAGCTGCGCCAGCTCCTCCGGCGGGACGCTCCTCGAGACTACGCTGAGCATCGCTTCCTTCCGCGGCGAGAAATCCGGCGATTTCATGAGCTTGCGGAGCAGGAGGCCGCTCCAGCTGCCGAGCCGGGGGGACAGGTAGTCGAGCAGCTCGTCGCGGTCCGCCCGCTGGGACGCGATGTCGAATATGGTCGCGATCGAGACGGTGAACACGTCGCTCCGGCTCGGGGCGGGCGCGGATTCGGCGGCCTCCATGAAGGAGAGCATGCTCTCCTTCACCGAAGCGCTGTCGGCCTGCAGGCAGTGGGCGACGATGGCGAGCCGCTCCGGCGAGGAGGCGAATGAACGCGGGTCCTCCGTGAGCCGCTTCTTCATCTCCCCGTCCCTGAACCATCCGGAGGCCGGCCTCATTATGATCGTCTTGTCGTCGTCGCTCTTGCCCTCCCTGCTGCCGCAGGCGCAAAGAGTCGGGTGCGGGCCGCGGTTAATGCGGGCCTCTGCGAGTCCCAGGATCAGCCCCCTCGCTTTCGCGAAGTCGCCGTCCGCCGAATCGAGGATCATCCTGAACTCGTGGTTGCATATTGGGACCGTGATGCCGTCGCTCGCGAGGGCGATGATGTCCCCGTCCTCCAGGAAGATGGGGGCGTAGCCGGACTCGCGGTTGTTTATGTGGAGGTACTGCATGTTCTGCGCGAGGCCCGCGGCCACGATGGAATTCGCGCGGTAGACCTTGTCGGAAACCGCTTTCTCGAGCGTCTCGGAGACCTGCCGCTCGAAGGAGGCTACATAGGCGGGGTCGCTCCTCGCGAGCCCTTCCGCGTGTTCCTTGCTCGAGAGCCACTGCTGCCTGACATCCGAGGCGACCACCGGGCCCAGCTGGGTCCGGTAGAACTCGTCGATGCCGACGCCTGTCGTGAGCCTGATGTGGTATTCGAGGGAGTGCTCGTCGGCCTCGGCCTGCGCGTCCTGGCCCCTCAGCACCTTCCACGGCGAGTCCCCGCAGTGGATGCCCCAGAACCTCCTCCCGTCCTGTAGCCCGATGACCATTGTGGTGCCCATCAGGTTGCGCTGCTTGAAAGCGGCGGCCGCATCGACCGCCTCGCCTTTCGAGGCGGCCTCCTGGTCGAGCGACGACCTCTTCCGGTATATCTGCTCCATGGTCACGGCCAGGTCGGCCATGGCAACGACCTTCCTCGCGTCCTCCGGCGAGCGTATCCATCCGGCTGCAGCCGATATCTCGAAGATGTCCTTCGAGATCCCGCTCGCGATCTGCCCGTTCGGGATCGGCCCCTGGGCGCCCTTGTCCATCCCGCCCATGCCGTCGCACACGAGGTCTGCCACGAGAGACCTTCCGTCAGGCATCTCGACCACCGCCGAGGAGAACGAATCGTCGTTCGTGTGGAGGTAGCCTCCGTTCTTCCTCTTCGGCTTGGAGATGCCGCTCGAGAGGTCTATGCGCCCCTGGACCCTCTCGGCTTTCAGGCCGGCGAATTCGATGAGCGTGGTGAAGTCGGCCTCGCGCCTGGCGGCGATGAGGAGCGATGAGGGGTGGACCGCGCTGCCCATGGAAGCGAGGTTCACGATCTCCGAGGAGTAGAACCTCTCCTCGCCCATGGCCTTGTAGCGGGCTTCATAGCTCATCTGCGCGCGCTGGAGATCGAACTGCGTGAGCTGGCTCCGGTCGCTTATCGGCCGCCCGCAAAGGGACGAGAGTACCGCCAGCTCCTCCGCTCCCGGCTGCTCGGAGGGCACCGCGATCCTCCTGAGCACTTCCGGTATCGTCGTCGAATGCTGGACGAGCGCCCTGTTGAGCCTCGATACCTCCGGCTGCGTGAGCTGGGCGCGGTCCGTGACCGGCCTGCCGAGCATGATGGAGAGCACGCCGGCCTCGGCCCTTCCCAGGCCGGAGCCCGGCGAAAAGCGGAGCCTCTCGGCCAGATCGGCGGCCGCGAGCAGGTCCCTCGTGCGCCAGAAGCGCCGCCTCTCCTCCAGCGGCGTCCGCGTCCAGAACTCCTTCAGCCCCTGCATGGCCGAAGCCCATGACGAGGCCCTCTGCGTGTCGTGCAGCTCTGCCTGCGTGAGGGCGTCGGGCCGCTTCCCGTGCATCCATGCTACCAGCTCGAGCTCGCCCGCATCGAAGCCGCCCGCGCCGGACTTCATCTTGCCTGCGACCGCGGAGAGCCGCTGCGGGTCGACGACGAAGAACTTGTCCCAGAAAGCGCTTATGCGCCCCTGGTCTCCCGACACCCAGGCCGCGAACCCCTCTATGTGGACGGGGGCCACTTCGGCCGGGGATATGTTGAACAGCGAGGAGACGAAATGCCTCTGCATCTGTGAGAGGGACGTGGGGTCGAGCACTGCGGAGAGCCTCTGCTCCGGACCGGCCCGCTCGATCCCGAGGGTGCCGTAGATGGAATCGGACGCCTTCCGCGCCCCCTCGAGGTCCTTCCTCCAGTCGCCTTCGTTCCAGCGCGAATCGACGAACTGCTGGAGGAGGAGGTCGCGCCTTCCGGCGTTCATGTTCATGAACTCCCAGACGACGACCTCGTCCGCTTCGCGGCCCATCACGGCCGACAGCAGGGATCTCTCCTCGGCGCTAAGGGAGCCGAGCTTCGCCTTCAGCTCGCGCACGTCCGGAGCCGCGGCCGCCCTGGGCCCATCCCGGGCGGGAACCTGCGGCGCGGCGATCTGGCTCGTGTCCGACGAGTCCACCAGCTCCGCGGCGAGCCTCACGGCCTCCTGCGGGTCATACGTGAATCCCTCGACCGGCGTTGATTCTCCCGTGTCGTTGCCGGTGATGTACTTCATGGGGATGTTGCGGATCACTTTCGCGCCGCGCAGCCTCGCCACGATGGGGGCGTACTGCTCGTGTATGTGCTCGTCCCCGTATCCGTTGACGAGGTAGTATCCTATGATGCGCGATGCGTGCCTGATGAGCGCGGCGCGCTGGTCGGTCTTGGGCGGGAGGACCGCTTCGAGCGCGTCGTCCATGATGCTGTTGCTGATCGGCAAGACAAGCTGGGCCCTTTCGGCCTTCGCCGGCACCGCCGCGGGAGCTTCCTCCTGCGCAGCCGCGGGCTCGGCTTCCGCCCCCTGCGCGGCTCCGGCCGTCTCCCCGTCCGATGCGGCCTCCGCGGCCTTACGTGTGAGGGAGAGCAGGTACTCCTCCCTCGTGACGACCGTCTTCAGGTCGCAGCGGCCGACGATCCCCTCCGCCTCCCTCACGACGTCCGCGGGGGAGAACTCGTAGCCGCTGATATCCTTGTATTCGCCATCCTTGCCGGGCGAGCCGGTGATGTATAGTATCGGGACATTGTGGACCGTCGGCTGGCCGCGGAGCCTCTGCACCGCCTCCAGGTACTGCTCATGGACCTCGCGGTCATCCACGCCGTAGATGAGATAGTAGCCCAGGATCCTCGACACGTGCCTGACGTATCGCGAGCGCAGGTCGGTCTTGGGTGGGAGCGTGTCCTCGAGCCGGTCATCGAGCATGCAGTTGTCGAGCGGGAGCACGAGCGCGGGCTTGGCCTGCTCGGCCGCGCCCGCTATCGCCTGCTCGAGCGGGGTCTCCTCAGCTTCGACCGTGATTTCCACTTGGGGAGCCTCGTCGTGCCGGCCAGCCTCTTCCCCCGTCTCCGTGGGCCCGGGGGCCGCTGCCTGCTCCGATTGGACCTCCTCGCGTCCAAGGGAGCTGGGATCCGTGCGCTTCAGGAGGGCGGTGACCGAATCCACTATGAGGCGCGGGCTCACATGATACCCTTCGTGATCGAAAATCGTCTCATGCGGCTCGGCGCTGCTCATGTCAGGGGCGTCCGTGGAGATCACGGCCCTGAGGCTCATGAGGACCTTGCCGCCTGCGTCGGTCTTGAGGAGATGGGAGTATGTCTCCCTTAGGAACGGCGGGAGGAGGCTCTCGTTGAATCCATTCGTGAAGCAGCCGGCCATGTAGCGCGAGAGGTGGCGGACAGCCGCCGTCTGCGAATCGGTGTTCGGGGGCAGCTCCCTCTCGAGCTCTTCGTCGAGCGCGACTTTCTGGACAGGGATCAGCTCGAGGATGGCCTGCGGGATTATAGGCGTGACTACGGTCGGCCGCTCAGAATCGAACTCGGCAGCAGCCGGGCTCTCGGCGGGCTCTTCCAGCTGCGCAACGGGCACCGGCTGCACCGGAGCCGCGGGCACCGCCCCGAATCCGAGGAGTGTCGCTTTCCGCACCGCAGGGTGCACAGAGTCCATCGGGGCGGACGGCGCTTCCCGCTCCGGCCCTTTCTCCTCTGCGCTTTCCGGCCCGGCGGTCGCCGCTTCATCTGTTTCCGCGGCAGGCGCGGAATCGTTCGCGGGCCCTGATTGCGGACCGGAGGGGACCACGGTCTCTTCTTCCCTTCCCTCGCTGGCGGGCGGGGTGGCGGTTCCGCCGTCTGGCTCTGCAGTTGCCCCCTCTTCATCTTCCGGCCGGTAGGCCGTCTCCGGCGAGGGCAGCGGGACGATCTCGGGCGCGTCGCTCCTGGATCCGGCCGAGGGGGCGATTATCGGGACTTTCCCCGAGGAGGGGATCTGGACCGGAGGCTCGTTCAGCGAGCTCGCGGGGGCCAGCGTGTGCAGCGAGACCCGGTCCCTCCTCATCTCGTCTATGACGCTGATCGCGAGGTCGAAGGGCGAGGAGCCGGGCATCTCCCGTGATAGCTGGAGCATGCGGCGGACCCTGACCGCGACCATGTGCGGCTCGGGATTTGGGGCCGCGCGCTCGGCCCTGAACTGGGAGACCATGGATGTCGCGGCTTTGACGTCTTCGGCAGCCTGCAGGCAGGCATCCTCGACGGACTGGTCCGCCGAGCGGATCCCGCCTGCCCGGTCCATGGTCATGACAACGATCAGCGCGCAACGGATGGCGGCCTTCGCCTCTGGCTCGCCGGAGGTCCCTCTCAGCTGGGTGAGCATGCCCAGAGCGAGCGGCTCGGCTTCCGCCTCCTCCGGCCCTTCCATCAGCCCGGCGGCGGAGAGCAGCCTCAGCGCAGAACCGATCTGCTCCTCGCTGAACTCCATCCCGGGCAGGTCGGGGTGCGAATAGGTCGTGCCTCCGGCCGAGATGTGGAACGAGAGGGACGAGAGGAGCTCCTCGCGGCCCGGCCTGGCTGGAGGGAACGAGCACTCCCTCATCGGAAGGCCCCAGGACTGCGAGATCGAGTCGATGACCTCGTCGGATCCGCTCTCCATCCCGAGCCGGCTGAGCATGGTGGCGCCTACCCGTATGTCGGCCACCCGAAGTGGGACTTTCTTGTCGCGGATGAATGAAGGTCTCTTATCTGGATCGGGCTCGGCCAGCGCATCACCTGTTTTAGTACATATATCTTTGTGGGAGGACATTTTTAAAAGGTTGGCGTTTCTGCGGGCGATGGCCGGCACGAGCAGCCGGGCGAGCGCGGAGGCTGCGGCGGCGAGGTCCCCGTAGTATGAATAGGACGAGCGCCCGGCGCCGGAGGCGAGCTTCGCGACGTAAGGCCGGTAGGGCTCGCCGAAATCCGACGGCGGCTGCCCGGAGAGGACCATGCGGTCGAGCATCCTGGCAAGCTGTCGGGCGTAGACCGAGTGCCCTTCGCCTGAGAGGCGGATGGCCAGCTCGCGCTCGGTGGGCTCGGCGGGCCAGAGGTCGCCTGGCGAGAATGGGAGCCTGGTCCTGGGGAGCCCGAGCACCTCCACCTCCGGATCGCGAAGGCCGGGCGGGAGCGCCATCCTCTCCAGCCGCCAGAGCGGGACGCCGGGCCGGAGATGCGAGAGCCTCTCGAGGGCTGATAGGTAGGCCGCCCGCGCGAGCGCCTCCTCCTGCGAGCCGCGCCCGTACGCCCTCACCGCCGCGACGATCGTCCGGCCTGCGGAAGCCACATCCGAGGCGAGCTGGTCCTCCAGCTCCCCGAAAGGCTCGGACTCTGTCCTGAACCGTTGCACCCGCTCGCCGCCTGCGCGAGGGGGCCGAAGGGCTGTCCTGGGCGCTTGCATCGGATCACTGTTTGTTTATCTTGATTTTTGTGCTTCTGGGAGTGGAAGAAGAATAGACTGCAAGATTTATATATGAGTGCCACAGTCAGGGCGACTGGAAGAGGACTCCGACGAGCCAGCCGGAGAGTGCGGCGGCGCCGCCGATGACCATCAGCTCGACGCCGCCCTTCAGCCACTTCCCTGACGTGAGATAGCTCTTGTATGCGCCGGCGGTGAAGAGGATCGCGAGGGAGACGGCCAGGGAGAGGGGCGTGGCGAGGGCGACGGGCAGGAAGAAGAAGGGCGTGACCGGCACGAAGGAGCCGATGATCGCGCTGCCCCCCACCAGAACGCCCTGCCAGAACGGGGTCATGCCCTCGGCGGGATCCTCAAGGTGCAGCTCCTCGCGCATCATCACGTCGAGCCAGATCTTCTTGTTGGAGCATATCTGGTCGACAACCTTGTCCAGGAGGCCGCCGCTGAACCCTTTCTGGCGGTATATGTCTACGATCTCCTTGCGCTCGGCGTCGGGCATGTTGTCGAGCTCGTAGAGCTCCCGCTTGACTTCGGAATCGTAGTGCTCCTTCTCCGCCCGGGTGGAGGTGTATGCGACCGCCGCCATGCTCACGCTCTCGGCGAATGTGGCTGCGAGCCCGGCCAGCAG
This sequence comes from Candidatus Micrarchaeia archaeon, assembly GCA_033853355.1. Classification (GTDB taxonomy): domain Archaea; phylum Micrarchaeota; class Micrarchaeia; order Anstonellales; family Bilamarchaeaceae; genus Bilamarchaeum. The sequence continues at coordinate 33,015 of JAWOLP010000024.1, forward strand.
GACGAGGTGCGTCGAATCCGTGGCAGTCGCAACGCCCAGGACGATGCCGAGCACGTTGACGACGCCGTCCTGGCCGCCGAGGATGATGTTGCGGAAGAGCATGCCGCGCTGGGCGGTGTGGTTCTCGAGGTGGGATAGCTTCTTCTCCTCCTTCAGCACCGTCGTCGCTCTCATCGAAGACGGTATTTGATGCAAATTTATTAAGGCTTGCGTGCATTTACTTTTCCGGCTGCTCCGGCAGCCTCGATGGGCTCGTAGCTCAGCAGACGCGCGACGGTTCCGGTATATGGAACCGGAGTGCGGCAGAACAGAGCGCTCCGTTCGCAACAAACTTTCGGAAACGGCAAAGAACCGGGGTTCTTTGCGCCCATGGAAGCGTTGCTTCCATAGGGAGTTTGATCAAAACCGGTTGTTGGAAAACCCTTTCGGGTTTTCGGTTTCTTGATTGAGACCATTTTCGCGCGCAGCGCGAAAATTAGCAAACAGGTTTTGTTCTCGCTTTTCCTAAAAGCGAGAATCGGAGAGGCCGGGGGTGCGAGTCCCCCCGAGTCCATTTTTCCATTTGTTCCCAGTTGCAGGCCTAAGCAAGGGCTCAGGGAAAAATGGACGACCGGCAAATCGATGTCAGGAACGTCGTTACGTTCCTGATCATGCTCAAGATCGATTCGTCGATCTTGACACGCTTCGATTTGTGGTCCGCAGAACGGGCCGCCGTTCTGCCGGATCTTGGAACCCGCAGGTTCCAAGCGGAAGTCCATTTCTTCCAGTACGCTCGCGCTGGAAGAGATTTTTCTATTCCTAGTTTGAATCAGGGAGAACGGGGCGGGAAAGGGACGAGCGGAATAAGGGCCTCAGCCAATCCCGCAGGGATTTTACTCGACATAGACCGCGATTATAGCGATGTCGTCGTCCTTGCCCTCGATCGGTTCGCAGCCGCAGAGGGGGGGGTATTCCTTCGACCGGTCCCGGCGGGCGTCGGCGATCGAGAATATCTCGTTGGCCGCCTTCCTGGAGGTCCTGGCCTTCTTCAGCGCGATGGGGAGCTCGTGATCGCAGACGACGTCACCGACCCCGTCGGTGAAGAGGAGCACCCACGAGCCCGGCGCGACGCTTATCGGCTTGTAGCGCGAATCGGTCGAGTCGTTCACGGTCACCACGGATACCCCGATGCCCAGCCCGGACCAGAGCTGGCTGCCGACGCCATGCGGCGTCGTCGAGTAAGCCACTCCCTGCCCCGTGACGACCTTGATCGAGCTGTCCCCGCAGTGGATCACGAAGAGGTCCCTCCCGTCCAGATAAGATATCGTCGCTGTCGTCCCCATCTTGGGGATCCTGCGGCCTTTCTTCTCGAGCTGGATGACCAGGTCGGCGAGTATGATCCCGAACCTCGCATCTTCAGGACCGCTTATCCAGCCTGCGAGGGCCGCGGTCTCGAAAACCTCCTTGGCCATCCCGCTGGCGACGTATCCGCCCTGATACCCGCTGAGGCCGTCGAAGACCGCGTCGAGCCGGACGGTCTTGGAGCCGAGCATGAGGTCGAGGGAGAGGAACGAGTCGTCGTTGGTGGAATGGTTGCCCTCCATGTTCGTGCATCCCTTGCATATCCCGCGTTCGGGACGCAGGGCTGAGCGGACGGATTGGTTGGCGATGCCGAGGAAATCGAGGAGCGTGCGGTATTCTGCGCATGCGCGGGCCGAGGCGAGAAGCCCCTGCCGCGCGTCCGATCCGACCACGGCGCGGACAGCTTCGAGCGTCTCCGGATCCCTCTTGAAGCCTTCGGAGAAGGCCTTCTTCAGGCCGCTCAGGTCTGGAACGCCGCGCGTGCTGGTGTGGCCGAGGGAGCTGACCACCTTCAGCTCGTCGGATGTGAGATCGAGCTTGGAGCGGAAACGCAGCTTGTGGACGAGCGACGCGGCTGATACGACATGGGAACCGGCGGACCTCCAGAGGCTCTCTCGCGCGGTATCCTTGAGGCCGGCAACCCACTGCCGGAACCGGGCGATGCCATCCTTGCTCCCCTCTTCAGGAGCGAGCGAAAGGAAAAGGCGCTGGTTCTGGGTGAGCTCGGCCGGAACCAGGGCCGAAGCCTTCTCTTCGGCTGTCGGTGGGCTGAGCCCGAGCAGCGGCAAGATGCGCTGGTACGCGTCCTCCATCTCGGCCATCTCGGCTCCGATCGCGCCGGCGCGGCTGACCAGCTTCCCGTCCCGGAACTGCGGCTCCCCCCTCCACCTCCCGTCGGTCCAGACCGAATCGATGGCCTTCCGGACCTTCAGCTCGCGGATGCCGGGCGGAAGCGATGAGAAGCGGTTCAGGGCGCCGGCGGTGCACTCCCCCTCGAGGTAGAGGGCCCTCATGACCAGCGAGCGCTCGGCCGCGCCGAGCTTTTCGAGCATGGCCTTGCCGTGCTCGTCGCTGACGCCTTCGACCGCCGGCGGATGGAACCTCACGTCCACCGAGTTGACGACGTCGTTCGCGTCCGGCGTGTAGCCCATCTTGCTGAGCAGCGTTCCGCCGATGGGGATGTTCATGCGGCTACCTGTCAGGACCTTTCTCCGCGCAGCCATGCAATCACTGTTGTGTGAACTAGGGAATTGTGTAAATGAGTTTATAAACCAGACGGTCTGCCGGCGGCGTTCTCCGCCGGAACCATTCCATCCTCCCGCCAAGGCACCGGGCAATCAATAAGACTTTTATAACTATCCTGCCAAGTTGATTGCTAGATTTTGATGCTTCCTAATATCTATAGAGGCAACTACAAGCTACTCGCCATAGCGCCTCTGGCCATGATCCTCATCGCGCTGGTGTTCATACCGTCGATAAAGCCCGGCGTGGACTTCCAGGGCGGCACAGTCATCACGCTCTCGATGAAAGAGCCGATAGATTCGCCGACCCTCCAGGCCCAGCTCCAGCAGGAAGGGCTCTCGGCGACCGTGAGGGATTTCAAGACTACGGTCGGATACCAGGTCGAGATAGAGGTGCCGCAGAGCCAGGACCTGATACAGGCCGATGAGCTGCGCGACGAGTTCAACGACCTCCTCCCCACGGTGCAGCAGCTCGAGGTCCAGTCATACCAGAACTCGACCAACGCCTCCACCTACCAGGCCGACCGCGCCCAGCTCTACTCGTACGGGGACCAGATGTTCGCGCTGGCGGGCGTGGACAAGAGCAAGCTCAACATCAGCGGGACCAACGACCTGCAGAAGGCGTTCACCGACGCGTACAACTCGGTGTATTCCCAGTACCAGCAGTCGATCTCCGTGCCGATAAACAAGCACGTCCAGTATGATTCCATCTCGGTCCAGACGGTGAGCCCGGCGCTCTCGACGCACTTCATTTCGGTGGCGGTCAACGTCGTCATCATGGCGGTCATCCTCTCGCTCATACTCGTGTTCATGTTCTTCAGGAACATAGCCCCGAGCATCGCCGTCCTGACCGGGGCCCTCAGCGACGTGCTCATCGCGATGGGGGGGATGGGCCTGCTCGGCGTGCCCCTCACCCTGGCCTCGTTCGCCGCCCTGCTCATGCTGGTCGGATTCTCGCTGGACACCGACATACTGCTCACGACCAGGCTCCTCAAGAGGAAAGGCGACCCGAGGGAGAACGCTTTCGACGCGATGAAGACCGGCATGACCATGAGCATCATGGCCATCATCGCCTTCGCGGCGCTCTTCGTGCTGGCAGTGCTCACCCATATACCGACGTACTACGAGATCTCCGCCGTGGCCCTGTGCGGCCTGATCGGGGACATCTTCGCGACATGGGGCATCAACGGCGTCATGATACTCCACCACGTGGAGAGCAGGAGGGCGAAATAGATGGAGTTCTACAAGGACAACCGGTTCATCTTCCTGCTGCTCGCCTTCCTGGTGTTCGCTTACGGCGTCGTCGCGTTCGCAGGATGGCTGCTCATAGTGGCGCTTCTGTTCTTCGGGTTCATCTCGCTCATATGGAAGGAGCCGCACATCAGGCTGAGCGGCATGGTGCTGCTCGTGCTGCTCGCGCTCATCAGCATATACTCGAACGGCCTGAACTTCGGCATAGATTTCGTCGGGGGCACGAGGATACCGGTCCTGCTGGACCATCCCGTCGACCAGGCCACGATGGCGGAGCTGGTGCAGAACATCAAGAGCAGGGCCAGCACGCTGGGCCTCAAGGAAGTGAAGGCCCAGGCGATAGGCGACACGGTCGTCAACGTCGAGATAGCGAGCACGGACGAGGAGACGATATCGAACATAGAGAAGACGCTCTCACAGCAGGGCGTATTCCTCGGAGTGGTGGACGGGAAGACGGCAGTCAGCGGCGACCATATCTTCAGGACCACCATCCGCCCGCTCGACCCGAACACCCTGCTGCAGCAGGGGGCGGACTGGGGCGTTGCGTTCTCGGTCGACCAGCAGGGGGCCGAGCAGTTCGCACAGGCCGCGAAAGGGAAATCTGATTACCCCATATACATGTTCATAGACAGGCCGCACGATGCGGCGATCTTCTACGAGCGGAGCCAGTTCCGGCAGTTCATAAGCCCCGATTCCGGGGAGAAGGAGTCGCTGCGGTCGATGAACGACTCGCTCCGCCTCTCAGGGGACGACATCCCCGTCTACATCATAGACGACATGCCCGCGAACATGACCGCGCCCGACAACCAGACCAAGGCCCTGGTCATGCAGAGCATGCCGCAGGCCGACAAGGACCTCCTGCGCCAGAGGGGCTACAACGTCAGCGAGATGAACGACTCCAGCCTGACGCCGGAGTTCTTCCGGACCCGGACGGGCGTGCAGGTGGTGCAGAAGATGGACGCCGTCGGCCTCCTGACCGCCCCGCTGCTCGGCGGCTCGATCACGAGCGGCGTGCCCAACTACAACTACATAGTCACCGGCCACGTCAACGCGACCGAGCCGAACCTCAAGAGCGCGCAGGCCGACGCGGAGGAGAAGAACATCGAGTCCATCCTCAAGGGAGGGGCGCTGCCGGTGCAGATCACGCTCGGCTCGCGCACCACGCTCCCGGCGGACCTGGGCAGCGAGTTCCTGCGCCTCAGCCTCATAGCGATCGTGGGCTCTCTGATCGTGATCTCCGTGCTGATCGGCCTGAGGTACCGCAACGTGCGGGCGACCATGCCGATAGTCCTCATCAGCCTGGCCGAGCTGACGATCCTCCTGGCCATCCTCGGCTCGTTCACCATCGACCTCTCGGCCATGGCCGGGATAATAGCCGCTATCGGCGTCGGCGTGGATGCGCAGATAGTCATCACCGACGAGCTGCTCAAGAGGGACGAGGAGCACACCACGCACGAGAAGGTCGAGCTCGCTTTCGGGATAATCAGGACGAACGCCATAGTCGCGATATTCTCCATGATCCCCCTGCTCTTCTCGGGCCTGGTCGAGATCATCGGCTTCGCGATGTCCACGATGCTCGGGGCCCTCCTGGGCTACCTGCTCACGCGGCCGGCCTACGCGGCGCTGGTGGAGAAGGTGCTCGAGGCCGAGAAGAAGGGCGAGAAGGTGCAGCCCGGCGGCGGGCTCGCGAAATAGCCCCCGGTCCCGGACCCAGGCGATACTGCTGCGTTTAAATGCTTTTTGAAACATAAAATATAACATGCAGAGGACGAGAGCCAACGGCCCATCGGACAACGCCACGAAGGCGGAGAAGACCGGAAACAAGATGGCCGGCCAGGAATTGCTGGACGTTCCCGACGACCGCCTCATCGGCCAGACCGTCGTCAGAAGGTATGACATAAAGGACCTCATCGGCCAGGGCGGGATGGGCGCGGTCTACCGGGCATACGACCGGGAGCAAGGCAAGGACGTCGCGATCAAGGTAATAGACGAGCAGCTCGCGAAGAGGCCGGAGATGCTGGCCAGGTTCGCGCGCGAGGCCAAGGTCATGGCCATGATTAACCACCCCAACGTGGTGGACGTCCTCGACATGCAGCACGTCGGCGGGAAGGCGTTCCTGAGCATGGAGCTCCTCGAGGGGAACAACCTGGCGCAGGAATTGCGCCCGGACGGCGAGAACATGCCGGCTATCCCCCTGCCATGGGAGAAGGCCGGGCCGATACTGATCCAGATCTGCGATGCGCTCGCCGCGATGCACGACCAGAGCATACTCCACCGCGACCTCAAGCCCCAGAACATATTCCTGATAAGGAGCGAAGGCAAGGAGACGGTCAAGGTGCTGGACTTCGGCCTGGCCAAGATAAAGGAGGAGCATGAGAGCGGGGATGACGGCTTATATGGGGACCGCGGAAAGCTCACCCAGACCGGGTACTTCCTCGGCACGCCGAAATACGGATCCCCGGAGCAGGCGCTCGGCGAGAAGGATTACGACGGAAGGTCCGACATATACTCGCTGGGCGTGGTGATGTTCGAGCTGCTCACGGGCCAGGTGCCTTTCAATGCCTCGGGGTACCAGAAGGTACTCCAGATGCACATAAAGGAGCCGCCGCCCATGCCCAAAAGCATCAATCCGTCCATCCCGGACGCTGTCGAGGAGATAGTCCTGCGGGCGCTGGCGAAGAAACCCGACGACCGCTTCCAGAGCGTCAGGGAGCTGCGCGACGCCCTCAACCGGTGCCTCGGCTCGTGCTCGCAGTCCAGCTCGAGCGACGAGTACATGCAGGCGGCCTACAACGAGGGCTCCCACGATAAGAGCAAAGCCGCGGCCCCTTCCGGCATCTCCGGCGAGATGAGCGTCGATGATGGAATGGGATTGGGGGAGGAGCGGCCGGAGCCGCGCAGGAGCGGATCCTTTGGCAGGTTCATGAAAGGGGCTATCACGCTCGCGATCGTCGGCGGGGCTGCGATCGGGGCATACGAGTACCGCGCGCAGATCCACAAGAGGATCGACGAGTTCAGCAGGCAGCTGTCGGCGCCATCTGCGTCGTCGCATCCGCGTCCCGCGCCCGCCCAGAGCGCGAGCGTCGATCGGAGCGAGACCGGCAAGAGGGTGGACATAACGGTCTCCCCTGACGGCCTCTCTGTGTTCGTCGCCGGCAGCAGGAACAGCGCCGGAAGGTTCCTCGGGCAGACCCCCCTCCGCAACGTGAGGCTCGAGAGCGGGGAAGACGAGCTGGTCATCTGGAGGGGCCACAGCAGGATGGTCGTCCGGCTCGGGAGGGACCAGACCGTGGTGAGCGGGCCGTTCCGGGCGAGCGGCCAGAGCGGCGTCGTGCGCACCAGGCCGGCAGACCAGAATCCCGCGCAAGGGGACCAGGCACCGGAGAACGCTCCGGCGGAAGAGGACCAGCAGTAAGGGTGGACCATGAGAGGGATGAGAGGCGGGCCGAAGGACGGCCCGAACGGAGGCAGTCCTGACGAAGCGCCAGCGGTCAGGAGGGAAGCCGCGCGCTTCCACGAGAGCATCAGGCCGGAGGAGCTGGCCAGGCCCGTCGACGACCCGCTCATCGGAGAGACCATCAACGACCGCTACGAGATACTCGGCAGGATCGGCGGGGGGGGCATGGGCAATGTCTACATCGCCCTGGACCGCTCCGCCAACACGAAGGTGGCGATGAAGGTCCTCAACGAGGAGAGCGACCGGCGCTACAAGTGGAGCGAGAGGTTCACGCGCGAGGCGAAGGCCGCGGTCACGATCGACCACCCGAACGTCATAGAGGTGTTCGAGCTCGGGTCGTTCGGCGACCGCAGGTTCTGCGTGATGGAATACCTCGAAGGGGACGACCTCTTCAAGAAACTCGAGCGCGAGGGGAAATTCAGCTGGGAGAGGGCGAAGATGTACCTGCTCCAGATCTGCGACGCTCTCGAGGCCGCCCACAACAAGGGCGTCATCCACCGGGACATGAAGCCGGCCAACATCGTGGTCGTCAACAACCTGGATTACCCGCTCGTCAAGGTGCTGGATTTCGGCCTGGCCAAGATAATGGACGCGGAGGACGACAACATCACGAGGGACGGCCTAATAATGGGGACGCCCAAGTATATGGCGCCCGAGCAGGCGTTCGGGGGCAAGAACTACGACCACCGGGCCGACATATACGCCCTCGGCGCCATAATGTACGAGATGCTCACCGGCAGGCCGCCGTTCCAGAGCGATGCCGAGACCGAGCGCGAGAGGATATACCAGGTGCTGATCATGCAGAGGGAACGGCCGCCGGTCCCGCCGAGCGCGATAGAGAAGAGCCTGCCCAAGGATGTCGAGGCCGTCATACTGCGCGCCATGAGCAAGGACCCGGCTAAGCGGTTCCAGACCGCGGGGCAGATGCGCGAGGCAATGATGGCCTGCCCACCTGCGGTCAAGACCGCCCGCGAGGCGTTCCCCGAGCTCTTCGCCATGAGGGAGGGCAACGGCCTGGCCCGCCCTTCCCGCGCGCCGCCGCAGGAAGACGATTCTCCTCGTCCGTTCCCGCCGGCCGAGACCGCCGAGGAGGCGGACAGGCGCACGTTCGAGGGGCGGCTCGAGAAGGCCCTCCATAGCATGCCCGAGCTCCCCAAGGGGAGGCGCAGGTGGGGCGTGAGAGCGGCCCTCCTGCTCGCAGCTGCCGCTGCCGGATATGGCGGATACCATTACCGCGGCCAGATACGCGAGGCCTACGACGGGCTGGTCAGGCAGGAGGCCCAGCAGGCCCAGACCAGCCCCAGGAGGCAGGAGGCGCCGCAGCCCGCGCCATCGCAGCCGCCTGCCGCCGGAAGCGCAACGCCCGCCCAGGCATCGGCCAGCGCGGGGAACGCGAGCACGTTCGAGATATCCATCGACAGCGACCCGAGGGGCGCTTCGGTCTTCGACGTCACCGGCGGGGCGAACGTCTTCCTGGGCGGCACTCCGCTTCGCCTGCAGGTCGCGCGCGGGGAGCACACGCTGATGATCAGGCACCGCGGCTTCATATCCCAGCGAAAGACCGTGAATCCGGACCGCCCCGGCGTGTCGGCGACCCTCTACCGGCCTCCGCGCCCGGCCCAGCCGGCCGAGACCAACGAGGCAGGCCCTTCGGACCAGCAGCCCCCGCCGTCCGATTCGGGCGCGACGAGCGGGCAGGCCCCGCGCGAATGAGCTCCGGAGGGAACTGCTTTAAAAAGTCTAATCCGGTAGTTATGCCATGTGCAACTTATACCTCGAAGGGACACGCGCCATAGTTGACCTGGCCAAGTGCCCCTATGAGTTCGCATCGCCCGAGTTCCTGAACCTGCACCTCAAGGACCTCTCGACCACAGAATCCCCGATTAAGACCATCCGGTACGAGGAGGAGATCGTGGTCGAGCTCGACGAGGAGAAGACCCTCATCCTCACGCAGTACGCCGCCTTCATCAGGCAGCTCGAGACCATACTTCTCCGCGACGACATCTACGGCCTCAAGCAGGACCCGGCGCACGAGAACCGGAGGAAGGTGCTCAAGAGGTTCTACGAGTATGTCTTCCTGAATCCCCTGCTCGCGGCCCAGGAGCTCAACGATTACAACGAGCCCGAGCCGGAGAAGGCAATCTATCTCAAGGGCTACCAGACGTTCAAGGGTTGGGTCGCAGGCATCCTCAAGAGGTACACCTCGACCAAGCTGTACGACCTGGTGAAGAACACAGGCGACCTGCGCGCCGCCTTCCTCGACCTGGTCGGCCTCAAGACCCTCTATTTCGTCCCATCGCTGGTCCTGGGCATCCCCAAGGAGGCGGTTCCGGTCAAGGGACCGGACGCGGCCTACAGCCTGCCGTTCGGGATCAACGTCCAGATATACGAGATACCCGGCGCCGAGGCGTACCTCTACGTCCAGGAGAACAAGATAATCGAGACGCTGTCCCCGGAGCTCAACAAGCTCCTCAAGACCACGATAAACGAGCAGTTCAAGGAGACTTTCCAGAACGTGGACTGGGACATACTCCTCCAGCTCAAGACCAGGGAATACCGGCAGTACTTCATAGACCGCGCGATGCTGGATGGCATCCAGATCACCCCGCAGCAGGCGATGGCGATGGGCCACGAATGCGCCTCATGGGTCGTCGGACTGGGGGCCCATGTCGAGAACCTCTCGCTGGACAAGGAGAACGTCACGGACATCTACATAGACAGCGAGAACTCGCCGATATACATAGAGCACAGGAAATACGGGCTCTGCCACACCCTCTACCGCTACAACCGCGACCTGCTCGACCGCTCCTTCAAGAACATAGTCTACACGCTCAAGGGCACGAGGAAATTCGACGAGAGCAGCCCCATCGTCGATGTGGTCCTCAAGAGGCTCTCGATGAGGTGCCACCTCCAGAGGCCCCCTGCGACCTTCGGCGAGCTGCAGGGCGCGCTCCGTATCATGAAGGAGGAGCCGTTCACCTACGCGCAGTACCTCAATTTCCATTCCTTCACGCCGTTCTTCGCCGGCTACGACGACACAATGGTCACCCTCGGATGCTCCGAAGCAGTGCTGGGGCTCAAAGGCGTCGGGAAGACTTCCTTCACGGCCGCGAAGATCACTTCGATAGGCACGCGGAGGAGGATCATCCCGGTCCAGGACATCGAGGAGATACCGGTCAGGGCGTTCCGCAAGCGCGGCTTCCACATAGGCGCAGCCAGGGTGCAGAGCTCGGACGTCGAGGAATCCACGACCAAGGAGCTGGACCTGGTCACGATGGCCAACGCCCTCCTGCGCATGGGCGACGCCGCGCTCATCATCAACGAAGTCCGTTCGCGCGTCGCCGTGCAGGGCATCATCAACCTCCTCAACACCCAGCCCGGCGTCTTCCTCCTCTACAACCTGCACGCCGAGTCGCTCCGTGATATCCAGGACAGGCTCGAGCTGGTCTTCGGCCTTCCGGCCGCGTCCATGTACGCGACCGACAGGTACACCTTCCTCAAGAAGGTGCGGTTCGGCCGCAAGGGGCGCATATACCGCCTCCTGGGATTCGAATACGAGAGCGACATAGAGGAGAAGAAGTTCGTGGAGATATTCCGCTTCCGCAGGGGGGACACCATAGACTCCTGCACCTGGGAGCCGAAGTTCGTGCGCAACCCGGAGGGGGCCATGTGGGATTTCAGCAAGGTCGACATCAAGAAGCTCCAGAAGGAGCTCGACCTCGCGTTCATCCCGCCGGCGCTGGGCAGGAGGAGCGAGGAGACCGGCATAGCGCCCGAGCAGTACGTCCTCCAGGCCTTCTGGAAAGGGAAGATGTACCACGACATCTACAAGGCGAGCGAGCAGCTCAACGACAAGCTCCTGCTCGAGCTCGACTTCGTGCTCAAGGTTAACACGGCCGCCGGCAGGCTGCTGGTCTCGATGGAGCAGGAGCAGGGCGAGATAGACTTCGGCGAGGCCTGGGAGCGCTGGGTGCCGATGTTCAAGGACATACTCAAGACGGAGCTGGAGAAGCGCAAGCTGGGAGCCGCCCCCGAAGAGCTCGAGGTCGCGGCCCCGCCTCCGCCGCCGGCGAGGGCGGCCCCGCCGTACGCCCAGGGCCCGGTCGCGGCACGGCCATCCGAAGAGGAGGGCGAAAGCGACGAGGAGGGAGGGGAAGGGGAGGACGAAGGAGCGGAAGCGCCGCCTCCGGCCCCGACGGACGTCCAGTCCCTCCGTGAGAAGCTGCGGGCGAAGAAGCTGGGGCTCAAAAAATAGCTCATTCTTTTATCCGAATCGGCACCGGGGCCATCTGCTTCCCGGCGAAGAGGCCGGCAGCCCATTCCTTTATGCGGTCTATCATGCCTGTGGAAGAGCCGAGTATGTAGAGCCCGATCGAATAGGCCCCCCACGCGAATCCGAAAGCGAGCGGGACTGAGGCCTTGTCCAGGTAGCCGCAGGCGAGCGAGACGGCCGATGCGACGAGCACCGGCAGGCGGACCGCCTTCGCGAGCATGTCGGTCTTATCCGCCGTGGCGGCCGCTCCCGAGGAGGAATGTCTCCTGGCCAACCCCTCGAAAACTGCCACGGAAGCGAGAAGGGCGGCCCAGTTCGTGAAGTTGATCGCCATGGCCTTGGCCAGATCCGGCTCGCCATGATAGATGGCCGTGCTGGCCGCGATGCCGGCGACCGTGGTCAGGTAAGCCTGCTTCCTCTTGCCGACGCGGTCCGCCAGCCGGTCGGAAGCCTTCGATACGCCCTTGTGCACGAGGTCGTCCACGAGCACGCAAGCCTTGAAGGCGGCCCTGTGCGGTGCGGCGTCTTTCCAAGCCGGATCATCCTCGTGCCTCAACCGCCTCTTCATGGCCAGTATCGTGTCAGGAAGCCTATTTAAAGTTATATTTTATGGACTTTTCAGGACTTCATGTATTTCGCTATCTTGTCGAACGCCTCGTCCAGCTGCTCAGGCTTCGGCAGGAACACCATCCTGAAGTACTTGCCTTCCATCTTGGGAGCGAAACCAGATCCCGGCACGGTCACTACGCCGTGCCTGAGCAGGCCGCGCACGAACTCGTTGTCGGTCTTCCACTTGCCGCTCTCGACCTTCACGAACGCGTAGAACGCGCCTTTCGGAGAGGCGACCGAGAGGCCGTCGATCTCCCCCACCCGCTTCACCATCAGGTCGCGCCTCTTCTTCAGCTCGGAGTTGAACCTGCTTATGTGGTCGTGAGGCCCCTTGATGGCCGCGATATACGCCCTCTGCATCTCCCAGTTCACCGAAAGCCTCTGGTTGCAGAGCCTCTGTATGGCTTCCTTGGCCTTGTCCCACCCCTGCCCATGGAAGGCGAGGTAGCCCACGCGCGCGCCCGGATAGATGTAGTTCTTGGAAAGGCTGTTGCCGCAGACGACCGGCACGTCCTTGGCGAGGGTGCGCATGTTCGTCATCTCCCCGTCGAAGACCATCTGGTCGTAGACGTCGTCCGAGATGATGGGGAGCTTTTGCTCGCCGGCTATGTCGAGTATGCCCTGGAGGGTCTTGCGCGAATAGACCGCGCCGGTGGGGTTGTTCGGGTTTATCACGAGGATGGCCCGCGTGTACTTGTTGATGTTCTTCCTTAGGCTGTCCAGGTCCGGCTCGAAGCTCTCGTCGCAGTCGTAGAAGTCCATCGTGCCGTAGCTTATCCTCTGCTTCGTCACGTAGAGGGGGTATGTCGGGACAGGGAGCAGGACGTTCCGGCCCGGGTCCACCAGGGCCTGGAAGAGGAAGTCTATCCCTTCGCTGAGGCCAGAGGTCACGTACACGTCCTCGGGCGCCACCTTCTCGAAGGCCGCGATCGTCCTCCGCAGCTCAGGATCCCCTTCCGAGGGCGCGTATCCCGAGTAGTTCTGCTTCAGGGCGTCGGCGGCGGCGTCGAGTATGTGCTGCGGGGGCCGGAAGCCGAAAGGCGCCGGATCGCCTATGTTGAGATAGATCATCCTGGTGCCCTGCTTCTCAAGCTGCTTGGCCTCCTGCACTATGTCGCGTATCGGATATGTCACGAGCTCGCTGCGTGCGGATGGTTCGATCATGTTCTCGCCTCGGCTTCCTATATCCCCGAATGTTTTTATTCGTGTTGATACGTCGGAAGACGAACTCGGATCAGCGCCCGACAGAGAAGGAGACGGAGAGCGGGATGCCGTCATAAACGATGATCCTCCGGACGGATGAAGCGATCGCCCTCCTTTCGTTTCCGCCGCGGCAGTTGGTCACGTTGATGCCGTCGATGAAGTAGCAGAGGCCGCTGCGCTCGCCCATCGCGGCCAGCTCGCCCTCGAGGGCCTCGCGAGATCCCTCCCCCATGCCCCTGCAATCGCCCCGGAGATGGAGGACCCGCCATCCGTCCGAGGAGAGCTGGAGCCGGTACACCGAATCGTCGACGTAATCCTGCTCCTCCGGAGGCGCGAGCGACGAAGCTATCGAGAGGAAGACGAGGAGGGAGAGCGATGCTTCGAGGGTCTGCATGCTCAGCCTCCGCACACGAAGAGCCGCCCGGCCTCTTTCCCCTCGCCGTACACGACGAGCCGGTAGATGCACATCCGATAATGCCCTCCGGGCTCCTCCGTCCCGATGTAGAGCGAGGAGAGCCCTTCCATGCCCCTCACCCTCTCGGTGTATCCGTCGCCGAGGAGCGACTCGTCCAGCCATCCCGGCCGCCGCAGGCCGCCGCTCCTCATGACGGCTCCGCTCTCGACCGTATAGTCTGCGGCGGACACCAGCTTGTCGAAGACCTGCTGCCTCCCGACCCGCTCCCCGGCGTAGCCGGACTGGAGCTCCGAGAGCTGCATGGCGCAGGAGAGCATCATCACGACCGGAACCAGGCTGAGGAGGGCGTCGAATGAGGCGAAGCCCTCATGCCGGCTCGTCAGAATCATCTTCGTAGATACCTCCGATCTCTATCGTCTTCGCCTCCTGGGCTGCCCTGAAGCGGCTGGCTTCCGTGCGGTGGACTGGAGAGAGCGGCATGCTCGCGCCGCTCCTCAGGATTATCTCTTCGGCCCTGGCGGATGCCTCGGCGGGATTCACATGCGAGTACGTCGCGGCGAGAAGGGAGGCGGACGACTCGGCCCCCATGACTGAGACCGAGAGGGCGGCGATCGCGGAAATGGCCAAAAGGGATGCGAGCATGCATTCGAGGGCGAGCTGGCCTTTCACCTGATCACCATCCCCGAGGGAAGCCGGCCGTCCAGCGAGATGCCGAAGGCAGGCAGCGATGCATGCAGCTCGAGAGTCTCCTTCAGCCTGACATAGTCGAGTGCGAATCCGTTCCTGCCCAGAGGATCCGGCCGGAGCGAAGACTCGAAGGCCGCCTGCCCGATGCGCAGCTCCACGTCTCCCTCCTCGGCCGGCAGCGAGGCGACCGATGCGGCCGCTCCGCTCTCCGCCGCAGCCCTCGCCTCGCCCTCCCGGAAGCATGAAGAGCATAGGAGCGCGTCGCAGTAGCCGGGAGGCGGCGGGGCCGGGGGGATGGCATACGAGCAGAAGCTGTCCGGGCAGTGCCTGCAGGCCCCGACGGAATGGGCGGAGTCGTATGCGGCGAATCCGGCGGCCGCCCCCTGGCGGGCCGCTTCGGCGGCTGCCTCTTTCAGGTTCAGGGACGCCCCTTCCACCCGCTCCAGGGCTATGGCTGAGGAGAGATCGATGTCCGATGCCGAAAGCCGCAGCGCTGCGAGGGAGAGGAGAAGCATGACGCAGCAGAAAGCCAGCATGAATGAAACGTAGCCCCTCATCGAACCGACAGAAGGCCGATGAGGGAGAATAAAAAGATTATGGAGGAGCGGATGTGGATAGCCCTATTTCACCCTCACCGCGTAGGCCCCGACCGCGTTCACTTCGACGATCTTGGCAATCTCGGACTTGACCGGGTCGAGTATTATGACCATCCCGGAGTATTTGTCCGATAGCTCGCCGCCGCACTTGGGGCATACCTTCTCCTTGGTCGAGACTATGTAACGGCATTGCTTGCAGGCTGTCAATCACTCACCCTTCTTCTCCTCTTTCTTGCCTTCCTCTTTCTTGGCTTCCTTCTTCTTGGCGGACTTCTGCTCGAGCCATTCGGGCTTCCCGAGGCCGTCCGGCCGCATCGTCAGGCCGATCTTCGTGTCCGAGGACGTGGACTTCATGCTCACCGTCGAGACTTTCACTATGATGTCGTCGCCCTTCTTCAGGACCTTCTTGAGGACCTTGGAGCTCAGGTTCTTGGCCTTCTTGTCGTAGTAGAATTTCTCCTTGTCTATCTGCGAGACATGGAGCAGGCCCTGGAAAGGGCCGATGGAAGCGAACGCGCCGAACTCGACTATCTCCTTTATCTCGGCCTTGTACACCTCGTTCACGACCGGGAAGAACGTGAGGGCCTCGAACTGCACGGTGTAGTAGGCGCCGCTGTCGCCCGGTATGATCAGGCCTTCCGACACGACCTTGGGGTTGTTCACCGAGAGGACTATGCCCAGGTCCTTGTAGATGCGGCCCTCGTAGCGCATCCTGAGTATGTTCCTTACCGCGTCCTCGATGTCGCTGCCGAACATCGACGGCGGCACCCTGATCCGATCTTCGATTGTCTTTATCGCATACATAGTGATCCTCCGTCATTCGCCTAGGGCGCCCTGCGCCTAGGAGAGTCTAGCCAGTAGCCTACTGACATGATATCGATGTACGGGACCTCTTTTAATGGTTTTGTTGCCCGCGTGCGAGCCGACAGGCGGGCTAACAGCACGTATTTAATGTTTATAGACTATTTATCATTTGTTAAATAGTCAAGGAGCTCGATGATATGGCGAAGATAAGATGCGCGGTCGTGGGAGTGGGGAACTGTTTCGCGGGCCTGGTCCAGGGCATAGAGTGGTACAAGAAGCACCCAGACCAGGAGGTCATAGGGGTCATGTCCCCGGTCGTCGGAGGCTATTCGATACACGACATAGAGTTCGTGGCCGCCTTCGACGTGGACTCCAAGAAGGTCGGGAAGGCCCTCGACAAGGCCGTCTTCGCCGAGCCGAACAAGGTGCGGTGGGTGGATTCGCTCTCCTCGATGAATGATATCGTGGTCAGGCAGTCGCCGCAGCTCGACGGCGTGGGGATGTACGTCCACAAGGTCGTCAAGCCCATCGCCGAGCGCCCCCTCGAGGAGCTGAAGAAGGAGGCCATCGCCGAGCTGAAAGCCTCGAAGGCCGAGATCCTGGTCTCTTACCTGCCGGTAGGCTCGGACAAGGCCACCAAGTTCTGGGCCCAGGTCTGCCTGGACGCTGGGATAGCCTTCGTCAACTGCATGCCTTCGTTCATAGCCTCCGACCCGGAATGGGCCGCCAAGTTCGAGAAAGCGGGCCTGCCGGTCGTCGGCGACGACATAAAAGGCCAGGTCGGGGCGACCATAATCCACCGGACGCTGGCCAAGCTCTGCGACAAACGCGGGACCCTCATCGAGAAGACGTACCAGATAAACGTCGGCGGGAACACCGACTTCCTTTCCATGAAGGAGCAGGAGAGGCTGACCTCGAAGAAGATATCCAAGACAGAGTCTGTCCAGTCCCAGCTGAAGCAGAGGCTGCCCGACGAGCGCATCTACGTCGGCCCCAGCGACTTCATCCCTTTCCTGGGCAACACCAAGCTCATGTTCATGCGCATCGAGGGCAGGATGTGGGCCAACATCCCGTATAACATGGAAGTGCGCCTGGAAGTGGACGACAAGGCCAACAGCGCCGGCATAGTCGTGGATGCCATCCGCTATTGCAGGATAGCCCTGGACCGGAAGATGGCCGGCCCCCTGATAGGGCCGAGCGCCTGGCTCATGAAGCACCCCCCGAAGCAGTTCAGCGACGATGAGGCCCAGAGGCTGGCGCTCGAGTTCGCCGAGAAAAAGCGATAAAGGGGAAAAGAGAGAAGAAAAACAAAGGATTTTCGTTCATTTCTTGTTTTCAGATTATTTCTTCCTGCCCCTCATGTAGAGGTAGGCTCCTGCCACGATGATTATA
>JAWOLP010000025.1:0-15677 GCA_033853355.1 Candidatus Micrarchaeia archaeon
TGTCGATGCTGGCCTTCATGCCGGCGCGGCTCTTGACTTTCTTCTCGCCCGCTTCCACCTTGACGTACATGATCGAGAGCCCCGGCCAGTGCCCGGGCCCGAAGAGCGATTCCGCGCAGCTGCTGAACATGGCCTTCTTCTTCGCGGCGTTCCCCGGCGCCCGGACCGCTTTCGTCCGATCCACCGCGGTCTTCCGGAATGGCAGGCCCCGTTTCCAGAGGACCACGCCGCCGGCCGAAGGCATGCTGCGCGCGGCCGAGCCCGAGCCCAGGCGCGCTATCGCGGAGAGCTTCGCGTCGTCGTCCCTGATAGCGCTGAAGCCGTCGAGCTCGCCGGATAGGGCCTTCACGAGGGCCGCGAAGCCGCTTGCCGAGCTCGCGAAGCCTGCGGAAGTCGGGAAATTGTTCTCGCTCACGATGCGGAACGAGCGGCCTTCCACGAACGGGAAGAAAGAGCCCACCTTCCCCAGGAACTCTTCGACATACTGGTGTTCTTTCGTCGATGGGTCCATGGCCCTGCCGTTGAGGGTGAAATCTATGGTCCGGGGGCCGGAAGCCGGGGAAGACTCCACCGTGGTCTTGGTGAAGAGGCCGTCGGCCGTGAAAGAGATGCTGCTCTTGGTGGGGATGAGGAGCTGCTCCCACTCCGGGTTCTTGCCCCAGTATTTGAGTATCGCTATGTTGGTCGGGGCTATGGCGGTGGTGGTCATATACCCCTGCATCTCTCTGCTGCGGTTTTAAAATCTGCCAGTGGGTGGGGAAAAGATGAGGGGGAAGCGGGGCCGATCCGTCACCCGCTGACCGTGACATCCCCGTGCATGCTCGGGTGTATGCCGCAGCTGTAGGCATAGTCTCCCGGCGCCTCGCTGAACGTGTGGGTGTAGGTCCCTCCAGGCGGGATGTCGGGCGACTGGAAGCCGGCGGCCTTTACCGAGTGCGTGACGGTATCGTCGTTTATACACTCGACGGCCTGGCCCTGCTTCACGGATACCCCTGCCGGATCGAATGCGAAATTCTTTATGTGCACTATGACGGCCGCGCCCGCGTTCTGACCGCCCGCCGAAGGCTGGGCTGGATTCTGCCCCGGGCTCGGAGGCGCCGAAGGGGGCGCCTGTTGCGCGCAGCCCGAAACCAGGATCGCCAATGCCAGCAAAGCTATCAGTCTTCTCATATCAAACCACTATCCGAGGCGGACCGCAAGCCCGCTATCTCTAGTTATGCCGCACTGGTCATCCGGGAGACGCTTTTTATGGGTATCCCAGAATCACTTCACCAGGCCCAGCTCCTTCCCGACCTTCTCTATCCTCTCGAGGGCGAAGTCCAGATCCTCCTTCCTGTGCTCGGCGGTGACCATCGTCCGGATCCTCGCCTTGTCCCTAGCCACCATCGGGAAGACTATCGGGAGGGCATAGACGCCTTCCTCGTAGAGCCTCTGGCTCATCAGCCTCGCCTTGGCCGAGTCGTAGGTCATGATCGGCGTTATGGGCGTCTGGCTGAGGCCTGTGTCGAAGCCCATCTCCTTCAGCCTCTTCTTGAGATAAGCGGTGTTCCGCCAGAGCCTCTTCACGAGCCGGTCGCTCTGCGTGAGTATCTCGAGGGCGGCGATCGAGGCCGCCACGTTGCCCGGGCCGTGCGAGCCTGTCAGCAGCCAGGTCCTGGACTTGTTGAGCAGGTATTCCTTCCCGGTCTTCGAGGTGGCGACATAGCCGCCCATCGTGCCGAAGGCCTTCGAGAACGTCCCCATCTCGAAATCGACCCTCCCCTCCAGATGGAAATGGTCGGTGATGCCCCGGCCGTTGGCGCCCAGCACGCCGTCGCCGTGCGCGTCGTCCACGTACGTCGCGGCTCCGTACCTCTCGGCCAGCTCGACTATCCGGTCGAGCTTCGCGATGTCCCCGTCCATCGAGAACACGCCGTCCGTCACGACCAGGATACGCTTGGGGTTCTTCGCCGACGCCTCCTTGAGCTTGGCTTCCAGGTCGTCAGGATCGTTGTGATGGTAGACGAGCCGCTCCGCCTTGCTCAGGCGCAGGCCGTCGATGATCGAGCCGTGGTTGAGCTCGTCCGACACGACGCAGTCGCCCTCGCGGAGAAGCGCGGGAAGCGCTCCGCTGTTGGCGGTGAATCCGGTGTTGTAATATAACGCGTCCTCGCTCCTCTTGAACTCGGCGATGGCCTTCTCCAGCCGGATGTGCAGGTCCATCGTGCCGGCGATCGGCCTGACCGAGCCGCTCCCGGCCCCGTGCGTGCGGATGGCCTTTATCGCGGCCCTCTTGAGCCGTCGGTCGTTGGCGAGGCCGAGGTAGTTGTTCGAGCAAAGCATTATCACCTGCTTCCCGCCCACATCCGCCTTCGCGCATGACGGCCCGCCCAGAGTCTTGGGTTCCCACAGCAGGTTCTGTTCCCGTAGGCTTTCGAGCTCCTGCCGCAGCTCGTCCTGGAGTCTCTTGTTCATGAAGACCCAACAAGAAGCAATCTTATAAACGATCTGCCGGGAATCTTTTTTCACCGACGATCAACGAAACCAGCCCCGTCAGCGAGTCCCGATTTATAAAACTTTGTTGCGTTCTCCGCCCCAAAAGGGGGAGCGACAGAGGGATCGAATGGAAAAGATGCTTTCAGTCTGGAAGAGGAAGCCCGCAGAAGGGCTCGAGCTCGCCGAAGCGCAGGTGCCCAAGGTGAAAGAAGGCGAGGTGCTGGTCAAAGTCAAGGCCACCTCCATCTGCGGGACCGACATACACATATACAAGTGGGACGGGTGGGCGCAGCAGCGCATAGGGAACAACATCCCCTACATATTCGGGCACGAGGTATCGGGCGAGGTTGTCGAGCTCGGCATGGGCGTGAAAGGCCTCTCTGTGGGCGACCACGTCTCGGCCGAGACGCACATCTCGTGCGGCTACTGCTTCCAGTGCCGGACAGGGCGCGAGCACATCTGCCAGAACGTGAAGATCCTTGGCGTGGACACGAACGGCACGTTCGCGCAGTACCTCTCCCTTCCTTACCGGAACGCCTGGGTGAACGACAAGAAGATCCCCCACTGGGTCGCCACGGCGCAGGAGCCGCTGGGCAACGCGGTGCACACCGTCTTCGATGGCGAGATAGCGGGAAAGACGGTATCCATCTTCGGCATGGGGCCGATCGGCGTGTGCGCGGTCGGCCTCTGCAAGCTGGCTGGAGCGGAGAAGGTCATCGCGGTCGATCCCAACCCCGGCAGGCTCGGCTTCGCCAAGGAATTCGGCGCCGACCTGGCGATCGAGAGCGCGGAAGGGACCGACGTGAAGAAGGAGATCATGGACGCGACCGACGGCCTCGGTGCCGACGTCTTCCTGGAGATGGCCGGCTCAGCCGACGCCCTCCGGACCGGCCTGGCGACCCTTCGCGCCGGCGGCAGGGCTTCGATCCTCGGCGTGTTCCCCAAGCCGGTGGAGCTGGACATAACGAACGCGATAGTCTTCAAAGGGGCGAAGATCAGCGGCATCAACGGGCGGAAGATGTTCGACACATGGTACAAGACCAAGGCCCTTCTCCCGAAGATGCGGCTCGAGCGGCTCGTCACCCACAGGATGAAGCTCGAGAAGATAGACGATGGATTCCAGACGCTCCTGCGGCGCGAGGGGATGAAGGTCGTCCTAGAGCCATGACCCTGGGGGCCATGAACCAGAGAAGCCTCGTGCGTGTTTTTTAGGGCCCGCCCTCCAAGCATTCAGGGCATCTTGTATATCTCCTGGGGGATCTCCTCGACAGCGATCACGTCCCGGTAGTCCGCAGGGCGGAACGTCTCCCCGGCCCACACGACCAATATGGTGTTCTTGGAGATCCTCGCAGCCAGCACGACCTCGCTCCGCTTGGAGAGCTTCTCGCCGAGCGATTTCACGACGCGGTTGCTCATGTCGGAAAGAAGATAGTCCTTCACGGTGAGCAGGGCCGCCTTCATCGGCCCCCTCTCCTCCTCGCTCCCCAGGACGAGATTGAACCCCCTTATCACCCCCTTCTCCTTGAGCTTGTTGAATCTGAGGTATGCGGTCGGCCTGGGGATCCCTATCATGTCCGCGACTTTAGAGAGGGGAGTGCTGGCATCAGCCTTGAGTATCTCGATTATCTTCTTGTCTATCTGGTCCATACGATGCACTGTAGCGGTTATACTATCATATGTGTTATATATAAAAATTGTGCGTCACCTAAAAAAAATATATCACCGGCAATCACCGACAACAAGGGATGCAAAATGGCGAATATATCATTTCCAGCACTGAACCCGATCCTTCCCGGCGGCCTCCCCGAAGGGGACCAGATACTCGTCTCGGGCCCGCCCGGCTCGGGGAAGACGATACTCGCGATGCAGTACATCCATGAGGGCGTGAAGCTCGGCGAGAAAGGCATCTTCTTCACCATGGACAGCGAGCGCGACTACCTGATAAAGCAGATGAAAGGGGCCGGCATAGACGCCCAGAAGCTGATCGAGCAGGGCGAGATGGATATCGTCGAGCTGAATCCCAGCGACGTCTACGTCCTTCTCGACGACATGGAGAAGCACATCCGGCGCATGGACGCGAAGCGCGTAGTCATCGACTCGCTGTCCATCCTCTACGTCTATTGCGGGACCTACCGCAACATGCCCGAGGACATGATCGAGTTCCTGAAGAAGACGAACTTCCCGCCGCCGATCGGCATGGGCGAGGAGATAAAGAAGCAGATGCTCTACAGCATCATGTCGAGGATACGCGGCTTCGGGCCGACGACGATCCTCATATCCGAGCTGGGAAAGGACTCCAAGTGGTTCTCGCGGGACACGATAAGCGAGTTCGCCTGCGACGGCATCATCCTGCTCGACTACCACTCGCTCGGCGCCTCGGTGACCAGGACGATGTCGATAATAAAGATGAGGCGCAGCGACTATCGGGAGGGCGCCAACGAGTTCAAGATAACCTCCGAAGGGATATCGATCATCCCCGAATCCTCTTGAATTCGAAGACGCATTCCTCGGATTTTCCGGTGGCCTTGCAGCTCAGTTCGGATGCTTCATACCTGCCGCCGTAATACGCCTCCTGAACGCCGGCCATGACGCCCCGCAGATAATGGCACACCGGCCGCGCGCTTTTCCCCCTCGTCTTGAGGTACTCGAGAGCGAAAGGCGAATTCGCGGTCGAGAGAACCACCTTCTGGCCCTTGTTCAGGACCTCCTTTATCCTGATGTCCCCCTTGCCCATGAACTTCAGGGCTTCACGCCCCATCTCTATCGAGGGGTCCCCCGTGTTCGATACGCTCGGGAAAACCGAGCGGAGCTCGTTCCTCCGCGCCAGGTATCTGACGGAGCCGGTGACCGTCTCGAACCGGCCCGCCTCGAACAATACGCTGTCCGCCCCAGCCTCGCCCATCTTGCCCGAGAGATCCTCATGGAGCTTCAGGAGCACCTCGACCGGGATTATCACCATGCTCCGGTCGAGGAGGGTCACGTTCCCGTCCTCCATCCTCAGGATCTTGGTCGCGATGAACTTGGATAAAAGGTCGTAGCTTCTCAGGATAACCACCAGCCGATCATTTCAAGCATGAGTGCATACCTAAAGTTAATAAGTATTCTCGATGCCGAAGTCGGCGAATGGTCGGCGAGCAGCTTCGCGGCGAGCCCGCATCTCGCGATCCCGCTGACGAGATAGACCCCGAGGAACCATACGGAGAGGTGGAGCATGTACCAGGGGACCCAGAAAAGCAGGAGGGGCAGGACGAGGACGAGCGCCGTGATCCTGGAAGCCCTCTTCGGGCTGAAGACCACCGGAAGCGTCATCACCCCGGTCTTCCGGTCTCCCTCAACGTCCTTGTAGTCCTTTATCGACCAGGCGAGCGATTGCGTGAGGTACATGAAACCAGCGATCACGAGTATCCTCTCGTCGAGCTGTCCCCACACCAGGTATCCGGAGACCATCGGCACGACGATGTGGCTCGTCGCGAGCGTCGCGTAGGCGAGCTGCCACTTTGCCTTGGTGACCACCGAGTAGACGATGCCGATGAGGAGGTACAGCGCGTCGACGAGGACCAGGAGGGGGGACGCGAGGTATGCGAAGGCGAAGCCGAGCACGATGAGGGCGCCCATGAGGCTCCAGGCGAAACCCATGCTCAGCGACCCGCTGACGAGCGGCCGGCCGGGGGCGTTCACCCGGTCCCCCTCCACGTCGCGGATGTTGTTGAAGACGGCCTGCGAGCAGTATGTGCTCAATATCATCAGGGAGCCGAAGAGCGCGGTCGAAGCCACGAAGTGGCCGCTCATGCCCATCCCTGCCATGAAAGCTATGCACGATGCGAACGCCCGGTTGGGCATCATTATCCTCAGGGTGTCCGCCAGCTTCGCTTTCGATGAATAGAGATACGCCTCCAGCCTCACCAGCAGGTCGCGGTAGGATTCGTCGATGGATGCGGTGTCCTGGAGTTCGCCGTAGACCCCGAACCCCCCCACAGCTCTGGCGTCTAACGGATGCGCTCTCCCGGCATTCAGGTTTCGAATCTCCATCCCAACCACTCCTTCCAGGCTCGGGCGCATCCAGGCATGGCCTGGCTGCGTACTGGGGTTTGCCTGCGGTTACTAGGTTTCGGATGAATGGTTCAGCCCACCCAGCGTATCGGGGCGTCAGCGACCAGAACGTCATTCGGGTCTATAATTTTTATGCTTTTCGTGAATATATTCTCCTATACCTCCCCAGCCTGTATAAAAATTATATTAAATCTAACAATTTATATATGTTTCTACAAAATGTAAATATATCTATCAAGAATACGTCCACAGAAGGAGGGATGGGAAGAGCAATTCCGGCAGGGACGGGATCTTGATATAGGACCCGATGGACGCCCGACTCTGCCGGGGCTCAGATGGATGGCGGCCGGGGCGGCCACCTGGGAGCAGCCGCCTTCGGACCCATCCTAACATAGGATAAGCACGCACGCATACGCGGAGAACAAAGTACGGCTCTCACTTCTTTTTTCCGCGATAGAGATGGATGACGGTGCCCAGCGCGTCCTCGGCCGCCTCCGAGACGGTCTCCGGAAGCGTCGGGTGGGCATGGATGGTCGCGGCCAGGTCTTCCAGCATCGCGCCCATCTCGAGGGCGAGCGTCCCTTCGGCTATGAGGCTCCCTGCGCCGGCCCCGACGATGTGCACGCCGCGGATCGAGCCGTTCTCGTCGGCGACTATCTTCACGAACCCTTCGCTGCGGTTCATCGCCTTGGCCCTCCCGGAGGCGCTGAACGGCATCTTCCCGATCTTCGGCTTCATCCCCTGGGCTTTCGCCTCCTCCTCGGTGAGGCCGACGACCGCGATCTCCGGGTCCGAGAACACGACCATGGGGATCCCCACGTTGTCGAAAGCGCTCTTGAGGCCGGCGGCGCACTCGGCCGCGACCTTGCCCTGCCGGAACGCCTTGTGGGCGAGCTGGGGGCCGGGCGTTATGTCCCCGACCGCGTAGATGTCCGGGTCCGTGGTCCTCATCGTCTGGTCCACGACGACCAGCCCATCCTCGTCTATCTTGACCGAGGTGCGGTCGAGGCCGAGGCCGCCGTAATCAGCCTCCCGGCCGGCCGCGACGAGTATCCGTTCGAAAGGTATCGTCCGCTCGCCGTCGGGCGTCCTGATCAGGGCGGAGCCCCCGGACGCCGAGACGACCTCGCTCTTGAATAATATCTCGGTCCCCATCTCCCTCATCCTTCGGAGGAGTATCTCCGTTATCTCAGGCTCGAGGGTCTTGAGAAGTCGGTCGCCCCTGGCGACGATGGTGACCTTGGTCCCGAACTTCATGAACATGTTCGCCATCTCGACCGCGATGTATCCCGCCCCGACGATGATCAGCCGTGCCGGAAGCTGGCCAAGGGAGAATACGTCGTCAGAGCTGATCACGGTCTTGTGGTCGTAGGGAAGGCCCTTTAGCCCCCGGATGACTGTCCCGCTCGCGAGTATCGCCTTCTTGAACCTTATCTCCCGCATCCCGTTCTCGGTCTCGACCTGGAGCGTGCTGGAGGAGGTGAAGAACGCGGTGCCCTTCACTACTTCAATGTCCCGAAGCTTGCAGAGGGTGGATATGCCGTTGCGCAGGTCGGAGACGACGCCATCCTTCCACTTCTGCGCCTTGCCGAAATCGAAGGAGACCTTCGCGTCTATCCCCATGAGTTTGGAGCTTGCCGACTCGGCGTCATGTTTCACATCCGCGCAATGGATGAGCGCCTTTGACGGGATGCAGCCGACGTTCGTGCAGACGCCGCCGACCAGGTTCTTCTCGATGAGCATGACATTCATGCCGAGCTGGGCCGCGCGTATCGCGGCCGTGTAGCCTCCCGGGCCCGCTCCTATGACCGCCAAGTCCACGTCGGTAGACAACTGACCCATCACCATGAAAACCCGCATCCGTTCGACCCTTGCGGGTTTTCCATCCTAATCTTCGGCATCATAATAAACTTTCCTCCAACCTTACTCAGGATAAAGTTTAATCAAACTTCCTGAGGCATTCCCCACGGCTCTTCGTGGATGCCCGCCCTCACCCGTGCCTCATCTGCACTTCCTCCTCCCTCACGCCGACGCCGATGAACCTGGCGAGCCTGCTGCCTATGTCCCTTGCGGCGTCTATCTCCCTCACCATGACGTGCACGAATGTGTTGTCGCTCTTCCTGATGTATATGTTCGCGCTGATCCTCCCTGAGCGCCTGCTGGTTCTGGCATACCGGTCCTTCAGCAGGATCTCCTGGATGTCGGACATCGGGAACGTCTCGGCCTTCCTCGGCATGAAGGGGTACCCGGACTCCGTGGTCACCCTCCCCAGCCCTTTGTCCACGGTGATCCTGAAGTCCTTGGCCGACCTGAGGATGAAAAGGCCGACCAGGAAGAGGACGAGCATCAGGCCGAGGGCAAGGAGATTGCCCCCGCTGACGAGCGGTCCGGATAGCGGATAGCTGTATAAAAGGTATATGGGGACGATGAAGAAAATAATCGCGAGGGCCGCATAGACGAGGCCGTATCTTTCGTAGACGAATCTGCCCGGTCCTTCCTCCACGATCCTGTCCGCTAGGCTCATCCCATCAGTTCCGGCGGACGGTCTCGATCCGCCACTATCCGATACAGAAACGCGGAATAAAAAACCCTGCTATATCATGTCGACCAGCATCAGGTCGGGGTCCTCGAGGTGCTTCATCACCTCGTTGAGGAAGACGGTCGAGGACGCGCCGTCCACCACACGGTGGTCGAAGCAAATGGAGAGCCCCATGACCTTCCTGGCCTTTATCTTCCCGTCGACGACCAGCGGCAGCTCCTTGATGCGGTGCACGCCCAGTATCGCTATCTCGGGCGGGTTGATTATAGGCGAGGAGTACATCCCGCCGACGCTCCCGATATTCGTTATCGTGAACGTCCCTCCCTTGAGGTCCTCGAGCTTTATCTTCCTCTCCCTGGCGGCAGCGGCCAGGTGCTCGATCTCCTGCGCTATCTCGATTATCGAGCGCCGATCGACGTCCTTTATGACTGGCACCATGAGCCCTTCGGAGGTGTCGACCGCGATGCCGATGTTGTGCTGTTTCTTGATGACGAGCTCATTCTTGGCGTTGTCGAAGTGCGCGTTGAACTCCGGGTGCGCCTTCAGCGCGACCGCCACGGCCTTCACGATGAAAGGCAGGTAAGTCAGCTTGATCCCTTTCGGCTCCAGTCCCTTCTTCTCCTTATCCCGCAGCTCGGCGAGCTTCGTCACGTCCACGTAGTCCATGCCGCATGCGTGCGGGATGTGCGTCTTGGAATAGAGCATCCGGTCTGCTATAAGCTTCCTCATGTGGGAGAGCGGCACGCGCTGGTCCCCTTCCTCGACGGTCACGGTCGGGGCGCCCGCTTCGGATGGCTGGAACTGGGCTGTGGGTTGGGCAACTGGAGGCGCCATAGCGGCAGCAGCGCCTTGGGGCTGTGGCGCCCGGACGGCTGGCGCTCCGCCTGAGGCCGCCTTCTTCACATCGTCCTCGGTTATCCGGCCGCCGGGGCCGGTGCCCCTGACCGCGTTGATGTCCACTCCGAGCTCGCGGGCGAGTTTCCGGGTGGCTGGCGTCGCGCTCGCGTGAGCGGATGGCTGCGCAACGGTCTGGGGGGCGGTTTCCTGGACGGCTGGCGCGGCTGGTTGCATGATGGATGGCTGTTCTGCTTTCGGAGCCGGTGCTGCTTCGGGGGCCTCTTCCTTCGCCTGCGGCGCTGCGCCTGCGGAGGGGACCTGCTCGCCAGGCGAGCCTATGACCACAAGCAGCTCGCCGACCTTCACGACCTGGCCGACGTCGAAATACCTCTTGAGTATGGTCCCGCTGGCAGGGGCCGGAAGCTCCACCACGGCCTTGTCGGTCTCGACCTCGACTATGGTCTGGTCGGCCTTCACCGAATCGCCCTCCTTGAAGTGCCATTTCACTATCGTGCCTTCATGGATGCCTTCTCCCACGTCCGGAAACCTGAATTCCTTGGCTATCTCAAACACCCCACTAGAACTTGGCGGTCTCGACGATCCCCTTGAGGATCCTCTTCTTGTCAGGGAAGTAGTAATCCTCGAGCTTGGGATACGGGACGGTGATGTCCCAGGCTGTCACGCGCCTGACCGGAGCCTCGAGGCTCAGGAACGCCTTCTCCATGATCCTCGCGGCGATCTCGGCGCCGAAGCCGAGCGTCTTCACGGCCTCATGGACGACCACGCACCTGCCGGTCTTGGTCACCGAGGCGATTATCGTGTCCCAGTCGCAGGGGGAGAGGGTGCGCAGGTCGATGTGCTCGACCGAAATGCCCTGCTTCTCCGCTTCGGCGACGGCATCCTTGCTCACGTATGTCATCGCCCCCCATGAGACCAGGGTGACGTCGCTGCCTTCCTTGAGGACGTGCGCCTTGCCGAGCTCGATCTCGTAGGGCTCGTCAGGCACCTCCTCCTTGAACGCGCGGTAGAGCCTCTTGGGCTCGAAGTAGAGGACGGTGTCAGGGTCCTTGAGCGAGGCTGCGAGCAGGCCTTTCGCCTCGTAAGGGGAAGAGGGGCAGACGACCTTGAGCCCGGGAATGTGGATATACACGGTCTCCAGGCTCTCGCTGTGGTGCTCCAGGGCGCGAATGCCGCCGCTGTAAGGGAGCCTCACGACCATCGGGACGCTGAACGAGCCCCTCGTGCGGTTTCGCAGGCGTGCGGCGTGCTGCACGAGCTGGTGGTACGCGTTGTACTCGAATCCCTGGAACTGTATCTCAGGGACGGCCCGGAGGCCGAGGGCCGCCATGCCTATCGCGACGCCGATTATCCCCGACTCGGACAGAGGCGTGTCGATCACTCGCTCGCGGCCGAACTTGGCGTAGAGGCCGTCGGTGACCCTGAAAACGCCGCCGTCGACGCCTACGTCCTCGCCCATGACGATTATGCTCTTGTCCCTCTCCATCTCGGCCCGGAAGCAGCCGTTGATCGCTTCGACCATGGTCATCTTACTCATCAGAGCCACCTCCGAAGCACTCGTCCATCTGTTCCTTGACGTCCTTGGGCATCTTCTCGAAGACGAACCTGAAGATGTCCCTGGGGTCTGCCTTGAACGCCTCCGCCTTCTCGACGCCCTCATCCACGAGCTTCGCGGTCTCGTCCTGGACCTGCTTCTCGTAAGCGTCGGTCCAGATGCCCTTGGACTTCAGGTACGCCTGGAACCTCTTTATCGGGTCCCGCTCTCGCCAGTAGGCGAGGTCCTCCTCGCTCCTGTATTTCTTCGGGTCGTCCGCCGTGGTGTGCGGTCCCATCCTGAACGTCACCGACTCGATGAGCGTCGGCCCCTTGCCCGCCCGCGCCCGGTCGGCGGCCTCCTTCACCGCGGCATATACCGCGAGGATGTCGTTGCCGTCCACCTGGATGCCCCGGACGCCGTACGCGAGCGCCTTCTGCGCTATCGTCTCGGATTTCGTCTGCCACTTCCTCGGGACCGAGATCGCGTACTGGTTGTTCGATATTATTATCACGCAGGGCGCGTTCATCACGCCGGCGAAGTTCATCGCGTCGTGGAAGTCGCCCTCGCTGGTCGAGCCGTCGCCGCCGTAGGTGAGGGCGACCGACGAGCTCCCCTGCATCTTCAGCGCGTACGCCGCGCCGACTGCGTGCGGCAGCTGCGTGGCGATCGGTATCGCGAGCGGGAAGCAGCACATCTTCCGGTCGAGCTTGAGCCCCTCCTCGGTGCCCATCCAGCCGATGTTGACCCGGTCGAGGGGCGCCCCGCGCATGTGGTATAAGAAGCTCTCGCGGTATGTCGGGAAGAGCCAGTCGGTCGGAGGCACCGCGAGCGCGCTTCCGACGACGGTCGCTTCCTGCCCTTCAACCGGCGCGTAAGTGTACATCCTGCCTGTCCTCTGCAGGGCCAGGCATTTGCGGTCCCATGCCCTGGCCAGCACCATGAGGCGGTACATCCGGTCGAGGGTCTCCTTCGGCAGCTTCGGCTCGAGGGCCGTGTCGACGTTCCCGTCCTTGTCGAGGATCTGGAGGCTGTCGACGCTGCCTTCGAAAGCTTTCTTCAACGGCATAGAAATCGATTCCCTTAACCGCGATACAGTTAATAATGGTTGCTGATTCTCCGCCGTATTTTTTTCATCTGGCCCTTGACACGATGAGCCTCTTTATGAAAGGCTCGCCCGCCCGGTAGGAGCTGCGGACCATTGGGCCGCTCGCGACATAACTGAAGCCGGCCTCGTATCCCATCGCCTCGTACGCCTTGAACCTCTCCGGGCTCACATACTCCTCGACCGGAAGGTGCCTCGGCACCGCTCCCGGCGACAGGTACTGGCCTATCGTGAGGATCTCCACGCCGATCCCGCGCAGATCGAGCATCGTCCGCCTCACCTCTTCCTCTCTCTCGCCGAAGCCCACCATCAACCCTGATTTCGTGATTATCCTTCCGCCCGAAAGCTCCCGATAGAGGTCCAGCACCCGGAGCGACTGGCGGTAGTCCGCGCGGATGTCGCGTATCTTCCTGCTCAGCCGCTCGACGGTCTCCACGTTGTGCGAGATCACGTCCGGCCTGGCGTCGACGATCTTCTGCATGGCGAAGCGCTTGCCCTTGAAGTCGGGCACGAGCACCTCTATCACCAGGTCAGGGCATTTTTTCCGCACCGTAGTTATGCACCGGGCGAAATGGCCCGCCCCGTCGTCCTCGAGGTCGTCTCGCGCGACCGAGGTGATCACGACATACTTCAGGCCCATCGTGCCGAGGGCCTCCGCGAGCTTCTCCGGCTCCTCCGGGTCAAGGGGCGGCGGCTTGGCCATCGTGCTCACGGCGCAGAACCTGCACCCCCTCGTGCAGTGCTCGCCCATGACCATGAATGTCGCTGTCCCGTGCGACCAGCATTCGGAGCGGTTCGGGCAGTGCGCGCTCTGGCAGACGGAATGGAGCGAGAGGGAATCCATCAGCTGCGAGATATGCCTGCCGGCCTCGTTATCGACGTGCTTGATGCGTATCCATCCGGGGAGGGCCTGCCTGCCGGTCCTGAATGCGACCTTGAAGGGCTCTCCGCACGCCATGGTCGTATAATCAGTGAGAATATTTAGAAAAGCATCACTCCACCGGCTTCACGCCTGAAGCGGTCCTGACCCCCCGCAATGCCGCGATCGCCAATCCCCTGGCTTCCGGCACGCCGAAATCGCGCAGGAACCTCAGGAATCTGAGGTCCACGGGGAGGTATTCGAGGTTGGCGACCATATCTTCGAGGCTGGTGCTTCCGCCCATGGCGAGCACGCCGATGAACGATCGGGCCATCATCTCAGTGAAACCGCCTTTGGCCAGGGCCCTGACCGCTTTCGAGACGCGCTCCTGTGCGCTCATCATATCAACGTCTGTCCCGATGGCATCCAGGATGGCCGATGCCACCTCCGCCTCCTCCTTCTCGAAATATCTGCCCGGGTCGATGCCATGCGCCATCATCGCCGGAACCATCAGTTTGAGCGCCGAGGCCATGCTTTCCCGCAGCAGCCCCAGTTCTTCCGGGGCAGGTTTGTATCTCTCCACCGCTCTGCCGAGCCCCTTGTCCATCCGGTCGTACGCCGCGACGAGCTGGCGCTTGTCCGAAATCGAATTCCGCATCTCCATGCTGCCCCTGGAAAGTATGAGAATCGCTTCATTCCAGAAGCCTGATGCCGGTTTTCCCTCGCCCATCCCCTCACCAGTGACGTTGATGAGCCAAAACCATTAAAAAAATTATACTAAGTGGAACCTTATGATTTTCTTGAGAGGCGACGCCGGCTTACCTGCGCAACACGGACTGCTCCGGGACCGGCCTGCGCATCTCTATGACGACCGCGAGCCTCTTCGGTTCCTCGGGCAGCATCCGGTTCATGGCCCTCTGGGCCTCGGCCTGCGCCCTGGGCGTGCCGTTCCTCTTCAGGAACGAGAGTAGCTCCATGTGGTTCGGGTCTTCCCTGACGTTCCCCATCATGTCGCCGAGGTTCCTGCAATCGTAGGAGGCGAACTCGCGTATCAGCCTCTCGGCGCCCTCCTGCGTGAGGTTCGAGCCGCCGGAAAGCACGGCAGCCGCGGCCTCGGTCAGCCGGTCGAGCCGCATCTCGTGGCTCCTCACCCCTGCCGCCGAAAGAAGGATTATCGATACCCTCTTCTCCTCGCGCACCCAATAAGTGGCCGGGTCTATGTTGTCGTTCTTCATCTTCCTGCCGATGAAGCTAAGCCGGTCGTTGAGCTTGGCGTGCAGCTCGGCTTTCGCCTCCTCCGGAGGCTGCCACCGCTCCACCATCTCGCCCAGCGACCAATCCATCCTGTCGTAGGCTGCGACAAGCTCGTTCTTGTCCTTTATGTTGATGAGCATCTCCCGGGTCCCTTCGAACAGGATCGAGTTGGCTTCGCGCCAGAATCCCGGCTTGTCGAATGGCACCCCCCCATGACCGATGTGCAGATCGTTCATCCCACCCCTCCCAAAGTGGTTGGGCCCCCCTTGCCCCCATCTTCTAGCTGATTACTATGTTTGTGGGTTTTATATATCTATCGTTCCTTTGTGGTGAAAAGTGACACATTTTCGCAAAAACCAGTGGATTATCGACAGGTTTCACTCCGATTTCCGTAAAAACAGACGTCGTTGGTCCGACGTGTCAGGACTTTATCTCCGGCTCCCTGCTCACCCACACCTCGTAGATCGAGACGCCGCCCTGCTCCCTCTTGACGACCTCGACGTCGTAACCCTGCAGCTGGTACGCTTCGGCCAGCCGGTCGGCCTCGGCGATGTCGGGCGTCCTGGCGACGCATCTCTTGTGCGGCAGTTCCATGATCTCCCTGATGGGTATATTGGGGTCGCTGTGATAACGGAGCCTTTTGACTCCGCCTTCGCTCAGGGCAAAAGGCTACGCATCGCATTTGAACGGCGAGCCGTTCAAAGCGCACCAGGTTCGGCGCACCGAACCTGATTGCATCCAAAAGCCCTGAGGTGCGACCTTCCATGTGGATTCGCCCGATACGGGCGATTTTGAATATTGGGGTCGCTGTGATTTGAACACAGATCAAAGCCTTTTTTTGAACCTTTTGGCTTAAGTCGCTCTGATGGCAAAAGTTTCATCAAAAGCCCTGAGAACTGATTGAGTGAAATCTCAGGGCTTTTCCCGAGGCTTTTGCCATGAGAAAAGCATAAGTCAAAAGGCTCACCCGAAGGCTTCAGTCTACCAGGTTAGCCCACGACCCCTT
>JAWOLP010000026.1:0-29544 GCA_033853355.1 Candidatus Micrarchaeia archaeon
AGAGCTTCACCATCTTCCTGGCCCTGCCCCCCACGCTCCTCTCCGTGATCTCCGCGCGGAGAGGGCTCACCATCTCGCCGCTCTTCTTCATGCCTCTCATCTGGAGGAGCTCGTCCTTCCTCTCGACTGGCATGTCCACTATGAAATAGGGGTCGTACTGGTAGAACAGCTTCGCGGTCTTCTTGCCTTTCACTATCAGCGAGACATATGTCTTGCCGTCCTTGACAGTGTACCCGGCATCTATGAAATAAGCGCGTCTCCTGATCCCCGCCATGGATTGATATAGCTGATAAGAATAATAAGACCCGCTGCAGGCGCGCCTAAGCGTCGTATCTCCTGCTATCCCTGCCCGTCTTGAATCGCAGCATCTGGTATGCCGTGCCGCACGTCACCTTCCCGCCCGCGATGACCTCCCTGGCCTGCTCCGGAGTGCCATCGACCGCGAGCACCCACGCCAGTTCTTCCTGCGCGCATTCAGACGTCACCTTCCCGGCTGCGAGCAGCCTCGCGGCCTGCTCCACGGTGCGTTTGATGTATTTTTCGCGCTCTCGCACCAGACCGAATCCGTGCATTCCGGATTCCGAGCTCTCAACCTTCTTCGTGTACTCGACGAGAGTGATCTGATAGCGTTTCTTGAAGGCCACCGCCATCCTATCCTGAGCCTCCCCGCTCAGGCCAATGAGCATGGCGGCATGTATCTGCTCGGTGCTTCCGCCCTGGAGGATCCGCGTCTCGTACTCCCTGCGCAAGTCGTCCGGCGGCCCTCTCCGCAGCCCTTCGATAGCTACCTCCACGAGCGGGGTGCCCTCGAGCAATCCGCTGATGAACGGCCTCAGCCGCTCGCGTAACGGATACCGCTCCCTGAACCTGCTCATGCTCTCCCCCCGGCCATCCCGATGATCAGGCCAGCCACCGCATCCGGCCGGACGATCGTGGTCATGTGCCCGCAGTCCTCGATGATCACGACGGAGGAATTCGATATCGAGACGCTGGCCGCATCCAGCCCCTCCTTCCGCACCTGCACATCGTATCCGCCCGTCACCAGCAGGGCGGGGCTCCCTCCCGCCTGGGTGCCGAAGCACCTGCTCCTCCACACCCTCAAGGCGTCGAAAGAGCTTCGGACGATGCCGATCACGCCGCTGCTGTACGGGGCAGGCTCGAGCCCGTCCTTGAGATGGGATTCGTTGTCCGGCCTGGAGATGCCGAGCGCTTTCCGGGTCAAACTCTGCGCGCTCTTGCGCTGGAACCTGAAAAACTCCTTCAGGAAGCCCGCATACGTGCTGTCGGGGATGGGGTTGAGCAGGACCGTGCCCGCGACCTCCTCCTCCTTCGCAAGGGCGTGCATGGCATCGGCGCCGATGCAGTGCCCTGCCAGGACGGCGTTCCTGAGGCCATCCTTCCCCAGCACCGGGATGGTGATATCCGCTATCTCCATCGCGTAATCGCGGATCGTCCTCCGGACGCCGATGCGGGCCGACCTCCCTTGGCCGGGCGGCTCTATCGCGAGCACCCTGCCAGGATAAGCGCTGAGGCGCTCGAAGACGGGGTTCAGCTGGGGCCCGCTCGTTATCGCCCCGCAGGTGAGCACGATGGGCCTTTCAGAGGGGCCGCCGTCCTTGAACCTGGCCCACACGGCGCGGCCGCGGACCTCCAGCGGTTTCCAGGATGCGTAATGGCTCTCTAGCATAAATCCCATCTAAATATACTAATTACGACTTTAAAAAGGTTGCTAGGCTGCCGGCGGCGGTATCGCTGGGGAAACAGGAAGAGAGTGCGGAGACGGGAAAAGAACGAAGATGAGAAAAGATAGGAAAAAAGATTATTTGCGGAGCGCCGATTCCTTCTCGGTGAGCTCGCGCATGACGTCCTCGTGGATGAATCTCCTGCCGCCGATCTTGACGTGCGGGATCCTTCCGCGGTCCAGGCGCCTCTCGAAGGCGTTCCTCTTGATCCGGATGCCGGTCTTGTGGAGCTCCTTGATGGCCTGGCTGACCGAGTAGTAGTTCGAGCTGATGTGCGTGAGCGCTTCCACGGCGTCCTTGGGGACCAGCCTCCTGGTGCCGAACTTCACCGAAGGTATCGAGCCCTTCTCGATCCTCCCGATGAACGCCCTGAAGTTGATCTTCTGGTTGGCCTTCTTGTACTCCTCGAAGGCCTCCTTGACGGTGTAGAACTCGCTCTTGGTGTTGGTGATGTCGTCGAGGACGCTCTTGGGGATGTACCTCTTCCTGCCGACCTTCACGAACGGGATGGTCCCGCGCTCGATCCTGCCGCCGAACGCGCGGAAGGATATGAACACGCCGCTGCCCTTGAGGTAATCATACGCCGAGCGCACCGAGAACAGCTCGTGCTTGCCCTCGAGCTCCTCCTCGCTCGCCTTCTGGCGGTAGAGGTTCTGGGCGACCTTGAAAACGTTTGAAACCGAAGCTGAAAGCCCTTTCTCCGTGCGGTCGCGCTCTTTCTTTATCTCATCAAGATCGATCGACCGGAACTTGTCTACGAAGTCGTCGCTGATCTCCGTCTCTATGATAATCTTCTTCCCTCGAGGCATGGTTTACCACCTTAACGATCGTCATATTCCTGCTTTCTATGGCCAATTATTACAGTTTATGCATTTGAGTGATTATACTTATAAAACACACAATTTATAAAGATGATGCTCACTAGGAACCTCCTGCGGCTTTCGATTTCATGCGAAACACCACAAAAATGACCAAAACGACTATAATTCCACCAACTACTATGTAGGAAAGTGGTATTCCCTGTTGCTGGCCCGGTGGGGGTTGTGTATTTGTCTGGTTTTGCGTGTTATTCTGCGGGTTGGATTCGCTGAATGTCGTGAACTTCCCGTCTATGTCGGCCCTGTTCCCGGCCATGTCCTTGATCTCTATCCTGAAATCCACGATGCTGTTCGGTGGTAGTTCGGGGAAATCCGACTCGAACTGGTTCCTGGCGGTTGTGAACGTGACAGCGTTGTTCCACGGCGTCGTCGCGTCCGAGGGCTCCAGCTTGTAAGACGTCTTGATGCTCGTCACGTTGAGGCCGCTCGCGAACTCGCCGGGGTCGGATGCGCTTATGAGCAGCCTCATCCTGTTGTTGGACATGGTCGGCGTTATCTGCCCGAAGACCGGGGAATGGAGGTCGAAGTAGACGGTCGCCAGCGGATTGGTGGCCGGCTCTAAGACCCCGTCCTGCCCCACCCCCTGGTAGTCCACGGAGAACGGGATGCTCTCCCCGAATATCTTGTCGCTCTCGAAAACGCCGTTCTGGATCTGGAACGTCTGGTTGAGCATCGTCAGGGTGGCGTTGAGCGGCTGGCCGTTGTCGTCGTCGGCCTCGATCCTGACCTTGTAGTACGGGAAAATGACCTCGTATTCGGTGTCGTTCGACACGTTCAGCGAGCCGGAGGCCGAGGCGGTCTTGTAGCTCGCGAAGTAGTCATAGCTTCCCGTGCGGAGGAAGTACTTCACCATGCCGTTGCTGTCTGTCTGCTTGGTCTTGTTGACGATGGTGACTCCTGCGCCGGTTATCGGGCCCTTGTACTGGTCCCTGACGAAGAAGCTGAGCGGGAATATGTCCGAGAAGGCGACGTCGACCGTCGGCCCGTGCTGGTTTGCCTGCACCGTCACGGTCTTGGCCTCCCCGCTGGAGTTGGCCATGATCCAGATCGTGCAGTCTATCGGCCTGGTCGGCGTCCCCTGGTTGTATATCGTGTAATGGAGGATCCCGGTCGGCCCCGTATAGTTCAGGGGGGTCGTGAAATACTGGCTCCCGAACGAGGCCCCGCGGTCGAAGGTGACGTTCACCGCCGCGCCCTCTATGGGCCTGAGGTTGCCGTCCAGCACCCGCACGTCGAAGGAGTCGGTGTAGTTAGCGCAGTCTGCGAACACGAGCGTGGAGAGCTGGGTCAGCATGAATAGCATCAGGATTTGTCGCCAGTCCATAGGAGAAAGATGGAAAGCGAACCTTAAAAAGGATTCCCGCGTCAGGTCTCCCTTTCCGGAGACGCTGCCGGCCCCGTACCGTCTTAGGGCCGCCGGCCTTCGTCCTCTCCGCGATCGCCCTGGTACCCGCCGGCCTCGTGGGTCCGGTCCGCAAGCCCGCATCCGCCCGCTCGCGCCTGGCCCTCCTTTTCCTGAACCTTTTCTCCGAATACGCCGGCGGCTTCGCTGGTCTCCTCTTTTCCGTTTTCTCCTCTTTCTTCGGGCTGATGGCCGCCGGCTTCGCCTTGCGCTCCTTCTTTCGGGCGGCTACCTCTTTGGCGGCCCTCTCCCCCATCTTCTTCACCGTGGTCTTGACCGTGGCCGAAGCCCTTCTGAAAGGCTTCATGAGCATGTCACGCCGGGGGCGTGCCTGTCCGCTCCCTGCCTTCGCCTCTTTCCTTCTATCGCGCTTCTTGCGTGCTGCCACGGCCCTGGCGACCCGCTCTCCCATCTTCTTGATCGTGGCCGAAGCCCTTCTGAAAGGCTTCATGAGCATGTCACGCGGCGGGCGTGCCTGTCCGCTCTTTGCCTTCCTGGTCCGGGAACGCTGGACCCCCGCTCCAGGTTTCGGCTTTTCCTTGGCCCCGGATTCCCTGGCAACGGTCAACCTCATGTACTGTGGCGCCGTCCGGATCTGGCCATCACGGTTTCCATTCGTCCCAAGCGCCGCCCCGGGCGGTTTTCTCTTCGGGTGTTTCAGCCGCATCGGGGATTTGGGTGGAGGCCAGCCGTCATGGTCCGTTTTTTCCTCCTTCTCCCTCCTGCTCAGCCGGAGGGCTGCTGCGAACGTTGTTTCTGCGCGTCTCTCTTCCCTCGGTTCGGCTTCTTTTGCTGATGCGCCGCTATCTTCCGGGCGGATGGCCCGCTGCGGTTTGGCCTGCCCGCGGTCTTTGTCCCCCGCTTCCCTTTCGCCGTTCCCGTTTTCGTTCCTCTCTCTTTGGGCCCTGAGCTTCTCCGGGACCTCCCGGCCCTCCTGCTGGCTCATCTCGGCGCTTTTCGTGTCTTCTTTCCGCAGGATCAGGTAAGGGGGCTGGACCATCTGTGCGGCCGGCGCGGCGTCGGCTTCAAGCGGCCTTTCCTGAGGGGAAGCCGGACTGGCGACGGGCTGCTCGGGGAAGGCGGCGCTCAGGCCTCCGGGCAGGAGATCGTTTGCGGCGGGAGTCCCACCCGGTTGCGATCTGGCTTCGGCCACGCCCGGTATGCAGTCGAGGCGCCCGCTCTCATACTCCACCCTGGCCGCGGCCGAAGCGTCCTCAGGGCAGCCGGTCTTGCTTTTCGCGAAACCCGCCATCGCTATCCTTCCGATGGCCCGCGCTCCCGCTTTTCCGCCTACCATCCTCCATGCGTTGAGCATGGCTTTCGGGATGCCGTCCGCGTGGGCGGGATCCTCGAGCATCCGCTGGTGCATCTCTTCAAGGAACGCCGGCAGCTCTCTCGCAGGTATCTCGCGCACGACCTCGCGTTGCCTTTCGCTCCCCAGCTTCACTATCCGATTGTCGATCCGCCCGCTGGCGATATCCCCGTTTATCAGGTCGATCTGGGCTTCCACGCCTTTGGCCCTGGCCAGGTCCCTCAGTTCGCCCAGGATCCCCTTCATCGTCTCGAGCTTCTTCTGGTCGAGCCCTTCGGTCGGCCGGCCGAGTATTATGCTCTCGAAAATGGGCACGTACGCGCCGAAGTTCCCCTTTTTTGTGGCGGGAGCTGCAGTATTAGCTCTGATAGGTGCCCTAGCCGCCTCCGCCATGTTTATGTTATTTCTTGACACGGATTTAAAAGCGCAGCCCTGACGGCGCGGGCCCGTTCGCTTCCTGACGTTAGCCCCCTGCAAAACTTTTAAATTGTTGCGCAAAATCAAAGCGCATGGAAGGCCTGTTCTCCGATATCTGCAGGGAAGTGGCTCTCTCGAGCGACCGCCTGATCGCGACGCACAACGCCGTCGTGGACCAGGTCTACGCCGTGCCCATGGGCGCGGCGCAGTTCAACGCGAACAAGGACCGTGGCGAGCAGAGGTTCTACGGCGACTGCGCCAGCAGGCTGGGCGGAGGGGGCATAAACTTCGCCCTCGTGGCCTCATCGCTCGGGCACCCCGGCTCGGCTTTCGCAGGCTACATGGACCGATGCGCGCGCTGCATGGCCAGGCGCATCAAGCACGAGGCCCGCCTGAAGCTCTCCATCCATCCGGTCGTCACCGGCGAGCGGAGGAACGTGGTCGTGGAGCTGCTCGACGGCAACCTGGTCTTCCAGGGCCGCTCCGATCTCCCGGACCCCGGGCCTCTGGCCGAGCGGATCCTCTCCATCGGGCTCTCGGAGCGGGACTGGATCGCCTCGTGCTCGTTCTACCCGGAGATCACGGCCCCCCTGCTCTCCCTCTCCAGGCGTTTCTTCCTGGACAGCGGCTACGGCTACGGGAGGCGCGACGCCCTGATGATGGGCGCCCTGCTTTCCGAGGCCGCGCGCAGGAGCTTCGATGATTTCATCATCGCGGCCAACCAGACGGAGATGGGCAACCTGTGCTCGGAGTTCGGGATACGCCCGGGCCCGCTGCCCCTGCAGGCCCGGGACCTTTCGGAAGAGCTCAGCTCGAAGGCCGGCACCCGCATCTCCATCCTGCTGCACACCGCGGAGTTCTCCACCCTCGCCTCTCCCCTCTGCGAGCCCTGGGCCGTGCCTGCCATCCAGATCTTCCCGCGCAGGCGGACCAACGCCGGGGACAGTTTCGCCGGCGCCTTCCTCTCGGCCTACGACGCGACCGGGGACCCCATGCTCTCGGCGTTCTTCGCCAACGCGGCGACGGCGAAGCGCCTCTCCGACGACGAGCTGCCGACGCCCCAGAACATGGCGGACTTCCTCCGGCGCTCGCGCCTCAAGGAAGCGGCGGACTGCGGCGCGGCCGTGATCGGCCTCGGGGACCTGCGCCCTCTCATCCCTGGGCGAGAGTCGTCTGTCTGCTTGAGAGCATCTCCCGGAGGAGAGGCCCCTGCTCCACGAATCGCGAAATAGGCAGCCTCAGCTTCGATGACACGTGGTTGAGCGCGCCGCGGAAGGAGTCGAACTCCAGCGGACGCTGGCGCAGGGCGCTGCGGACGTTCTCCCTCACGTTGAAAACCCCCAGCGGCACGTATCCCTCGTAAGCCTCGCGGAGGACTATCGCGCCGGCCTGCCTCTTCATCCGCTCGAGCGCCTCGAGCACCGCGAACTTGCAGCTGTAGTAGCATCCGCCGACGCTCGAGTACTCGCTCTTCGAGCGCTCGCGCTCGTGGTCGCTGAACACCATCTCCTCGCGGCCGAGTATGTGGATGAACGCCTCGATCCACTCGTACTGCCAGGGCGTCGGTGTGAGGATGACCGCGTAGTAGTTGTTCAGGCTCGAGAACTCGTACACCCGGTAGCAGTCCAGGACGTTGTAATATATCACCTGCTCGTAGAGGCGGTCGGCCAGGGTGCTGTCGACCGCGGTTATCGACCACCTGGTGGGGACCAGCCTCCGGTTCCTGCCGAGCCCGAAGCTGCCGGTCGAGAGCGCCTTCTGTATCTGGGAGAAGGCGACCCCGTCGCTGTAGACGTCGAACATGGCGTCCGAGGCGCGCAGGTCGGTGTCGTAATGCGCCTTCTGGAGATGGCGGTCCCATTTCGCGTTCCCGATGTCCAGGCTCTCGAGGCTTCCGCTCGGTCCGAAAGGCGTGTGCTCCTCGTCGAACGAGAAGCCTTTGGGCCTGTCCCTGAAGCGGGCCTCGCTCTCCACAGAGCCGCCGGAGAGGGATATCTCCTGCAGCTGGCGGACGAACCTACTCTCCACGTCCTTTATCCCGATGAGCTGCTTTCCCCTCACCAGGTCGAGCCTGAATCTGATGATGTCCTCCTGGCTCTTGCCGGCCGGGATCCACCGCTCGGGCGCGTCCATGATCGAGCTGTCAGCGAGGTCGGGCGTGAGCATCGGCCCCGCATATACCTTGGGGTACCCTGCCTTGCCTATGAATACCGACGGGGGAGAGCTCCCGTCCACCTCGCTCCCTACCTCTATGGTCCTCCAGCGGTGCGTGTTGCTGGTTATCCTCTTGAGGTATGCGCCCTTGCCCATTCCCATATGTGCCTATCTGCCCTCTTGAGATATAAAAAGCCGGATGGGAGCGCGTTTCCGTGCGCCCTACGACTCGGGCTCATCGTCAGCGAGCTCGTACTCGCCCGTGTGTATCTCTATCGCTCCGGAAGGCTCCTTCGGCGCCTCGGCCTTTTTTTCCGCCGGACGCCTGCTCGGAGCGGGCGGAGGCCCGCGGCTGGTCATCCGCCTGGGCGGGGATGGCGCGCTGGGCTGGGGCGGCTCCACCATCAGGTCCCCCACATCGAGCTCCACCGTGGGGTCCCTCGCCCCGGACCTGACCGGGGACGGCGCCGGACGCTCGAGCTCGGCGCTTCCGGGCTCCTCCCGAAGCGGGATTATCCGCTCTCCCT
Organism: Candidatus Micrarchaeia archaeon; assembly: GCA_033853355.1. GTDB lineage: Archaea > Micrarchaeota > Micrarchaeia > Anstonellales > Bilamarchaeaceae > Bilamarchaeum. The sequence continues at coordinate 8,433 of JAWOLP010000026.1, forward strand.
TCCTGATGACCGCCCGGGTGACCCCCGGGATCGGATGGTCGGCCATGCGCCATACCCTCGTGACAGCGCCGTCCTTGACGATCATGTCGTCGCCCCGGGGCTCGTAGTTCGGGTCGTTGGAATCCACTTCGTAAAGGTACCTGACCTCCCCGGGAGGGAAGGACGTCCTGAGGGCGTGCCTCATCCTGGGGTCGGATGGCAGTCTGACGAACTCCTCTTCGCCCTGGCTCGAAGCGATGTATCCTTCAGGATGTATCGTAAGCGCCCCCTCCTGGAACGAGGTCACCCTAGTGCCGGCGTAGCTGTACTCGAGCGCGAAATACCACCTGCCTTGGATGGTGATGAGGGGGCTCTGCCCGGTCCTCCGCGCCTCGCCGGTCGCTATTGCGAGCAGGTTGTTGAACGTTTCGATCCCCATATCCCCGACATTCTCAGGAAGGGGGTAGATGTATCGCGATTTCTTGCCGGACTGGTGGAGCAGCTCCACGTCCAGGATCTCCTCGTCGTACGGGACGACGCGTCCCTCGCCTGCAGGGAGCGGAGGCCCCACCTCGCTCGTCTCGAATATGCGGAACGTGGTCGAGACGAACAGGCTGCGCCCGGCCTCCTCCCAGACGCTGAGCTGGTCGCCGTCTGCCGAGGCGATCCTCGTCTGGGGGTATTGCGCGACCATCGCCTTCCATCCATTGACGCCATCGATCCGCACCGCGTAGTAGCTTTTTCCGCCGAGCGAAACGGTGTGGCAACCCCAGACCTTCGGCATCTCCTCGAGCATCGTCCGCTCGTGGCTGATCCCGGTATCAGCGTCCGGGACCGGGTGGAGCAGGATCGGCGTCCGTTCCTTGAACAGCGAGGTCCAGGCCTGCCTCTCGGCCGCGTCCATATCATGGTAGAAGAAACGCTCGGGCCATCCGCTCTCCCTCACGGTCCGGAGGGCGCCGGCCGCTACGGAGCCGCCGACGCTTCCCATGTAGTCGTATTCGGTCATGGCCTGCGGCCAGACGTTCAGTATGTTCCCTATCCTGGCGCACCAGTGGGCGTTAGCGAAGCCGTCCTCGCCCTCATACACGTAATACTCCTTCCCCTTCACAGTAAGGCGCGGCTCGCTCCCGAACTTCTTCCGTATGGACTGCGACGTCTTGTCGGATGCGCCCGCCTCCGGGGCAGGGATGAGCCACCTCACCGCCCTCTCCGGCAGCGCGCCGAACGCGCTGACGAGCTCGTCTCCCTGGAGTATGTGGCGGACATGGCCGCCGTCCCACTTCAGGCCCGGCCCTTCGCTGTCGGTGGGTTCGAGGGCCCGCACCGCCGGCTCCGAGCCGCCCATGCTTGAGTCGAGCTCGTAGTCGGTCGCGGAGGCCGACCACGCCTGGAGCATGTTGCCGGTCCGCGCGCACCATTTGGCGCCCGCGAACCCCTCCGCCCCCTGGAAGACGAAATACGACTTCCCGTTTATTGTCAGGCGCGGCTCATCGCCGAACCTCTTGAGTATCGCCCTGGCCGCCGCTTCCTTAGTCGTCTCGTCCGGAGCCGGCATCAGCCACCTCACCGCCCGCTCAGGCAGCACTATCCGCGCCGCCACCAGGTCGTCTCCTTCGAGCATGTGCGTTATGTACTCCTGCTTCCATGGCAGCCCACCCTCCTGCGCCGCCGGCTCGTCCGCCTCTATCTCCACCTCGACCGGGATCTCGAGCGGCTTCTTGCTCAGGGTGAGGGTGGTGCCCTTGCGCACCGCCTCGACCGCCTTTTCGACGCCGTGCCTCTGCGCGCATATGAAATACGTCTTGTCGGCTATCGTGATCGTGGGGGCGTCGCCGATGCCTGCCATCGTGGCGGCATCCTCTCCCGGCCGCCCGCTCAGGCCGACCGGCAGGAGCCAGGCGCTTCGGCCCTGCCTCAGCATGTCGGAGTAGAGAAGCATCTCGACCTCGCCCATCTTGTACACGAGGCTCCGCTCGCCGCCTTCCTCCGGAGCGCTCGATTCGAGGAGCTCGTCTACCGCGCGTCCCAGCTGCTCCTCAGCCTGCCGTATCCGCGCCTTCTCGGCCGCGTCCTCGCGTTCCCTGCGCGCGGCTTCGGTCTTTCTCCTCTCCTCTGCTGCGGCCGCTTCGGCCTCTTTCCTCTGCGCCTCCTCCCGCGCGACCCTCTCCCTCTCGAGATCGTCCAGATCATGGAGAGACATCTCAACGCTCGATTCCGGTGCCCTCGCTATCTTCGCCGCCGCTTCCCTCGGAGGGTTCGCGGCTCTCTCGGCGGCCATGGCAAGGCCGAGCCTCTGCACCTCCTCGAGCGATATCTGAACGCTGGAATCGCCGGACGATGAGGCCGGCTCTCCCACCTGGAACAGCACGGAATCCTCGGAACGCTGGCCTATCCTCCTCGGTTCAGGCTTCGGCGCTTCCGAGCCGAGGCCCCTTATCTCTTCGAGCGAGGTGAGGACGCTGGAATCGGCCGAACCGCCGGCGTCCCCATCCATCTGGAACAGGACCGAATCCTCTGATCTCTCGCCGATCATCTTCTGCCTCGGCTGCGCTGGAGGGATGCCGGAGCGCCGATCGATGTCGGCGAGAAGGGCTGTGACGCTCCCATAACTCTCATCCGCGCGCGCGGGGCGGGGCGCTGAGACGACCTCTACCTCGTCCGCGCTGAGCTCCATGGTGCGGTTGTCCCTGGAAGCGTCCTTCACCTCCACTATCTGGTCGGCATCGACCGAGATGGTCGGGTCCGGCTGGGTCGGTGCCTTCGCGCTCTCGAGCGTGCGTTGCGGGCTCCTCGCAAGGGACTCTGCCCTGATCAGCTCCCTCATGTCCTCTATCGAGAGCCCCCTGCAGTCGAAAATGGAAACGCCGAGCTTCGAAGCCTCGCTCCTCCCTATCCTCCTCTGGGTCAGCATACGCAAATCTATTTCCCTTAAACAGTTTAAAAATGTTTTTATAAATGGTTTTTTGTATGTTTAAGGCCGCATCCGCCCGATCGGGCGGCATCAGATATTATTTAATTACTTTTGAAATATCAGTTGTTCTCTAATCGATTCGCATCCAGCGACCGTAGTCTAACGGTTATGATTCCAGATTGCCACGCGCCTTTTTGGAAAAAGGCGCGCCCAAAAACGGGCGCGTCAAGCGCGCAAACATCTGGCGGACCGGGTTCAATTCCCGGCGGTCGCAGTTCTTTTTTGGAAAAAAGAACCAAAAAACTAGTTTGCTAATAATTTCCCTTGACACGAACGGCAATCCGTTCGTGAACATGCTCATGGTCGAATCGTCGACACGACATCGGGAAATTTTGCAAGGCACACACAAACTTTTTTTGCCAACCTGGGGGGTGGCCCACTCCAAAAAATGCCGACCCACCGGAGGGTCGGCCAGCAGCCAAAATCAGGGAGATCTTCCGCGCAGCAGGCCTTCTATGGCCGCGATGGCCTCGCCTATGGTCTGGACGATGATGCTCCATTGCGGAGCCTTGTCGCTCACGGTCTCGGGCAGGTCGCGCGGGACGGCTGGATTCTGGCTGATGGCCATCCCCAGGTCGAGCGAGCTTGGCCTCACCACCCAATCGCCCCTGCCTTCGATGCCTACCCTCAATTTCGTGAACCTGATCTCGCTTCCTATGTCGAGCGTCAGCATCCCCATCATGATGCCCGGCCTGTCCCGGATGCCCACGACCGCTATGACGCCTTCCACACTGAGGGGGTCCGAGCGCGAGACGACCGGCCCGATCCCGCTCACACGGAAGGAACCGCTCCCGAACAGCGCGTCCGCGATCACGTCGACGCGCCTCAGCTGGGGGTTGGCCTGAATGATCTGCGCACCCCCTCGCCATTCGTCGAGCCTGGGCTCGAAAGCGCCGAACCTGCGGTCATAATACGATGTGATCCCGCTCTCCGCGAATTCCGAGAACCGGCCGCCCATGGGCATGAGCCGCCTGAACTCCCTCGTCGCCTCCGCACGGGCCGTCTCTTCAGGATTGCGCAGGAGGATCCTGTCTATGAATGCCATGATGATCATATCTATAGTGTGTGAAACTATATAAAAATCTGCTTATATTCGCGTGCGGAACCGCGCTCCACCATCGTCGTATTACGACAATCGCCCGACGCCATTCCGATAGTTTTTAAACCATTGTAACTAGAGTGCTCTCATGTCCGAGCTGGCAGAGGAACTGATAAAAAACCTGGAGATCCGGGAGGTCAAGAGCCTCCTTTCCCACGAGCAGGTCATCTCGCACAACCTCAAGAGGCTGAAGGAGGCCATGCTCAACATCGGCCAGCTCGTCGATCCGATGATCGTCGACAAGGACACGGGGGTAGTGCTCGACGGCAACCACCGGCTCAAAGTCCTCGAGATAATCGAATGCCCCCACGCCACATGCCAGGCGGTGGACTACAAGAGCGACGAGATCAAGGTCGGCACCTGGTACCCTTCCGTCGCCCTCGAGCCCGAGCAGGTCTTCAAGCTCGACTCGCTCAAGCACGAGAAGGTCGATTTCGAGGCCGGCCGGGAGGCGGTCAACAACCTGAAAGCGCCCTTCATGCTCGTGTCGAAGAGCAAGGACTGCTACCTCATCAACCCCGGAAGCTACAAGCTGATGGAGATGGTCGAGGAGCAGAACTACATATTCTCCCTCCTGGAGAAGGGCTCGGTCGAGTACGGCCCTGAGGAGGAGTTCGGCAAGAGCCTCGCGTCCGGCAGGTCCGTCCTGTTCCGCCGCTCATACACCAAGGAGGAGATAATAAAGACGGCGCAGTCCCACACGCCGCTGCCCCCGAAATCGACCCGGCACCTGATCCCCGGCCGCATCATCCGGCTCAACATGAAGCTCGGCTGGCTGCACCGCCCGAAGGACGAGGCCGAGGCGGAGCTCCGCCGGATGCTCGACTCCCGCGTTTACGGCGGCAACGTGAGGAAATACTACGAGCCTGTGATAGTGATATACTGATCCTCATCTCTCGAAGATGTCGAACGTCAGGTTCTGTATCGCCACGTCCCTCCTCGGGAGCGGCGGACGGGTCAGGGCGTCGTCTATGAGAGGCAGGTTCGCCCCGACGATGAGGCGGCCGTTTATGACGAGCACCGGCACCCCTCCCTGGCCGCTGATTGCCATCATCTCGCGGCCCCTGTTGACGTCGGATTCGACGTCTATCTCGGTGAACGAAACCCCTTTGGACGAGAGATGCTCCTTCGCCATGCGGCAGTAGGGGCATGTCGGCGTCGTGTAGATTATGACGGTCGGCGCCTTCTTCGGCTTGTCTGCCGGCGCACCGGTTCCCTGCTCTGGCAAATCATCACCTGTGCCTTCTATCTGCACAAGTGATTAAAAACCGGAGAGGCGTTTATGCATCCGGCGGTATCACTTGGACATAGACATGACCTGCATTGACCTCTCGGTATCGGACCTCCTCGCCTGCAGCCTGGGGCTCTCCAAGCGCGAGGTGGCGGTGCTTCTCCGGCTGCTGGAGAGCCGCGGCTGGCTCACGATATCGGAGATCGCATCCCGCTCGCGGCGGGACCGCTCGGTCGTCCAGCGGGCCCTCGCCTCCCTCTCGGCCAAGGGCGTGGTGGAGAGGGACCAGAGGAACCGGCCCGGAGGCGGCTACGAATACCTCTACCGGGCCAAGGGCAAGAAGGAGATCAAGCGCTCGATATCCGGGAAGAGCAGGGCGTTCTGCGCGATGGTCGATGAGAGGCTGCGCCGCTGGTAGTCGAAAGCTCGCACCCAGATCTTACGCTTCTCTTATGAGGGCTCGCTTTCAGCTGAGGATTAACCGCGAGCAGCCAGGACTCCTGTGCTGCTCAGGAGGGCTCGCGGTTGGCTTAGACATCATCGGCACCTCAGCTGAAGCCGCGCCCTCAGTGGAATCGCGTGAGCGATGGCTGCGCGGCTTCAACCGCTCGCACCCAGTTCCTCTCGCTACTTCGATGGGCTCGCGGTTGGCCTAGGCCTCACCCAAGCCACGCTCGCAACCTCTATTTCCCTGGCTGACGCCGAGCCCTGGTCAGGGAAGCGTAAGCCCTGGCTGCGAGGCGTCAAGGATGCGACGCGTCAACGCTAGGCTTCAATGGCTTTAAACTTTTACCTCCAAAACGATTCATGTCAATTCTATTAGCCCCAGGCCCGGTGCCTGTTCTGGACGAGATATCCAAGGCTCAGACCAAGGAGATGATAACCCACCGCAGCCCGGATTTCTCCAAGCTCTATGCGGACCTGGTAACCCGCCTGCGCGGATACCTCTCTTCCGAGGAAGCCTATGTGATAACCGGCTCCGGGGCTCTCGGCCTCGAAGCGCTCGTCCTCAACCTCTGCCAGAAAGACGAGAAAGTCCTCTGCCTTCCCAACGGAGAGTTCGGCGAGCACCAGGCCACCACTGTTGGCGTGTACGCGAAGCCCATCATCAAGAAGATGGATGAGGGGAAGGGCTGGAATCTCGAGCGGGCCAGGGAGCATATCGACGCGAGCGGAGCGGGCGTGCTGGCCATGGTCTACAACGAGACCAGCATGGGCGTGCGCAACGACATATCGGATATCTGCAGGTACGCCAAGTCCAAGGGCATGCTCACCATCATAGACGGCATATCGGCCTGGCCCGGCACCGAGTTCGACATGAACAAATTCAGCGTGGACGCCTTCGTGACCGGCAGCCAGAAGGGCATCGCCGCCCCGCCCGGCATGGCTCTCGTAGGCCTGAGCCATGAAGCGGTCGAGCGTTACTCCAAGCGCGACTACGTCCCGAGCTACTACTGCGACCTCCGCAGGCACAAGAAGAGGTACGAGCAGGACCAGCAGACGCCGAACACGCCGGCCATCTCGCTGTTCTGGGCCCTCCAGAAGGCATTCGACGTGATGGAGTCGAAGGGCGGCATCCCGTCGGCTGTGAAGCGCCACCACGACGCCTCCGTCCATGTGCGCAAGCGCCTCGCCGGCATGGGCTTCGAGCTGATCGCCGAGAAGGGATTCGAATCGAACACCGTGACCGGTTTCGTCTGCAAAAGCGGCGATGAGGCCAAAAACATCAAATCACGCCTCGCGAGCGAGCTAAACATCAAGATCGTGGGTTCGCGCGGGAAGTTCAAGGAGACGGGCCTGCGCATCGCGCACATGGGCAACTTCGACATGAAGAACATAGACCTGTGCCTGGACGCCATAGAGAAGATGAAGTGAATTACGAAAATCGCAGGCTAGTCGTGAGAATCATTAAATATATTATCAGGGATATGAATCCGGATGCCCTATGGAGCAGGCCACCGCTGATATCAACAAGCTAGTCTCCCTCACGTTCGATGAGAACCCCCAGGTCAGGAAAGATGCGGCCAAGGCGCTGGGCGCGCTCGACGATCCGGCCGCCGTGTTCGCGCTCGTGGAGCTGACCTACGACAAGGAGCCCTCCGTCCGCGAGACGGCCCAGCAGTTCCTCGAGAAGAAGAAGCAGACCGAGCCCGAGCTGATGTCGTTCGCCAAGATATTCTCGAGCGGGGCCAAGAAGGAGGAGGCCGGCGAGCCCGAGCCTTCGCCGGCCGACGCGAAGGAGAAGATGCTACGCCCGATAACTCAGATCTTCGAGCGGCGCCTGGGCAAGGAGAAGGCCGAAGTGGCCCGCTCCAAGCTGATGCCGACAATAGAGAAGGTGTACCTCAAGGCCCACGAGCAGCAGGGCAAGAAGAAGAACGACGACAGCGGCAGGAAGGTCATGCAGGAGTTCCTGACGAACTACCTCGAGGTCATGTCCGACCTGGACCGCATCGGGGGAGGGCCGACGCCGGCTCACCAAGCGCATGCGGCTGAAGGCGCCGCTCAGGCCCAGCTCGCCGACGCGCCCGCAAATGCCCCCGCTCCCCCCCAGCAGGCCCAGGGCGAGGCCGAGGAGCGCCCGGCGATGCCTGAGGGGCTGGAAGAGGTGGGCAAGCCCGCCGAGCCGGACAAGGCGTCAGAGGAGATCGCCGAGCTCGAGCTGGCCGAGCTGGAGGAGCTGCGGGAGAGGGAGGAGATAGAGCACCTGCCCGACACGTTCTTCAAGAAGGCCTACGAGGCCATGATGCTCTCCAACGGGGACGAGGACATCATGCGGTCTGAGATGAACCGCATGATCGAGGATGCCCGCCGCGAGATCGGCCTGGCGTTCCGCCTTGCAAAGAAGCGCTTCAAGGAGCAGAAGATCACGAACATCACGAAGATCAAGGACGGGATGCGCAACATCAACACGGAAGTGCTCGTCGTCCGGTCGGCCGAGAACGCCGAATACCAGAGGACGAAGAAGGCGAAGGGCATCTACACCCGCGTGCTGGTGAACGACGAGGTCGGGAACGAGGGCGTCATCTACCTGTTCGAGGACCGCGGGACCGCCCTCAAGAGCGGGATGCGCATAAAGGTGGTCCGCGGGCAGGCCAAGTCCTTCGCGTTCTCCGGCGAGACGGCGCTGACGATCAGCCGGAAGGGCAACGTTTATATAGTGTTGTAGCAAATAGTCCTTCCACGCATTCTCAGGGTGCACCTATGGAACTTACCAAATACGAGATAGCACGCCTCATCGGCGCGAGGGCGCTCCAGCTTTCTATGGGCGCGCCTCCCCTGATAAAGGTCGACAAGAGGCACTCCTCGTTCATCCAGATAGCCGAGGAGGAGCTGGAGGAGGGAGTCATCCCGCTCTCCGTCGTCCACAACGGCTCAGCCGCCTGAAAGGGGGAGGCCGGACACCAGCCTCACCTCGTAGCCGTCACCGACGCTCCGCAGCAGTATCCTCTTGTCTGCGTCCACCCATTCGTATTCGGTAGGGCCCGAGCCCGACTTTATCTCCACGATGAAGCTCGTCCTGTTCATGTAGGTGTCCGTCCTCACCACGCGGTATGTGGTGTTTGATATGAACTTCTCTCCGGCGTCGAAGGAGAGGTACATCGAGTTGTTCCAGGTCCAGCCGTCCGAGAGGGCCAGCATCCAGGGCTTGAAGATTATCATCGAGGGGTCGGACAGCGCCGAGTCGAATCCGCCGGAGTCCCTGCCGTCGCTGCCCACGCAGTCCGGCGTCGCGTTCTGGTTCTCAAGGACCGCGATCCCCACGCAGCCGTCGCCCGGGAAGGTGGCGAACGTGATGTTGGCGCTGGTGCCGTTCGAATCGTACTCGTACACGTACTGCTCGCCGGGGGCGAGCTGGAAAGCCTTGTTCTTGAGCAGCGGAGCCTCGTGGTAGGTGATCCTCGGGTTGCTCAAGCCGCTCCCGAAAAGGCCCGTCGCGACATAGACGAGGGCGGCGAGGACGACCACCGTCGCAAGGACTATGGCATTGGCCTTGACCCAGGACAAGAGGCTCATGGATACATCTCCCATCCCGGCATTTAATTCATTGCTCCCGCGCTATCTGGCCGAACTTGGCGTACGGCTTGCCGGTCGGGCTCTCCATGGACTCGAATAGGACCTGCGATATGCGCATCCCGGCGTGCAGCTTTATGGGGAACGGGGCCAGGTTGACTATCTCGAGCACCTGGTGGTTGTCGCTTCCGGGCTGGACCAGCGCGCTCGTTATGTGGATTATCAGCCCCATCCTCGCGAACCTGCTCCTCCCCTCGAGCTTGCCCATGATGTCTTTGGGGAGGGTGATGCGCTCGGCCGTCTTGCCCAGGCACAGCTCGCCGGGCTTCAGCACGACCTCCTGGGCCGTCTTGGCCTCGAACGCCTCCTGGAAAGACGTCTTGGAGAGGTCCACAATCCTGCGCGAATACTCGTCCTTGAAGAAATACCATTCGTCCCCGAGGGTGAGGTCCACGCTGGCCGGCCCTATCTGGTCGTCGGAGAGCGGGGTTATCTTCATCTTCCCTTCCTTGAGCAGCTTCCGTATGTCGTTGTCTGAAAGGATCATGGGGTTCTTTTCCCGCGCATGCTTAAAATACATGAGCGGCCAAAATCAACCCATGCGGGAGAAGATAGACGCGATAGCGAGGCGGATCCGCGGCGACTACGAGCGCCTCTCCAGCCGGGCCCGTGCCCTCCGCTCGTCAGATCTCGTCGTCAAGGCGTCCAGGCCGCCCCTCTCGCTGACCGTCTGCGCGGTGGACGGGGGCCTCCTGTCCCAGCGGATGCACGGGGCCGACATAATGGTCGTGCGGTCGGTCGGGGTGCGGTTCGCGTACGAGGGCTCCGCCCTCGCCTCCGTGTCCTACCACCCCCGCAAGTCGCCGGACCCGGACATATCGGTGGAGGACTCCCTGGACGAGCACGAGTCGGTCGTGTTCCGTTCCCTCATCCGGCTCAAGTCCGAGCTGAACTGCGCCATAGAGAGCTTGGAGAGGTTCTCGCCCGACGCGATATTGCTCGACGGCTCCCTCCTCCCGCTCCCGTCCGACCGTCCTCCGGAAGGCAGCCGGCTCGGGGGTCTCTACCAGGAAGTGCTATCGCTCTTCGCCCTCCTGCAGAAGGCAGCCGGGGGACGGGTGCTGGCAGGCGTCATAAAGGATTCGCGCTCCCGCAAGCTCGCCGCCGCGCATGGCTTCTCCTGCTCCGACAGCGTCCTCTGCGGGTTCCTCCTGGACGAGGGGGAGCGGACGGCGGCGATGCCTTACCGCGAGGAGAACCCGAACAAGGACCTCTCTTCCATCGCCGGCACTGTGAAGGTCTTCTACCTCAAGCCCTCGGCGCACGACCTTCCGCTGCGCATCGAGACCACGGATCCGGACATCGACAAGGTCGCCTCGCTCATCTATTCGCTCTCGGCCATTAGCGAGAATTTCGCCTATCCGGCCATCCTGGTCGAGGCCGACATGTGCGCGGCCCTGGACGGCAACGAGATGGAGTCCATCGAGAGCTCTCTGGTCTCGCTCTCGGGCATGAGGCCGCTCCGGAGGAACTCCAGGCCATTCCGCTGATCCGGCGCGCGCTCATTTTAGGCAACTTTTAAGAATTGCGAGCGTGTTTAAGCTCCGGTGTCCCCATGAAAGTGGCATTCGCATTCGGTCTGATGCTCCTGATCCTGCTCTCCGGCTGCTCGCAGCAATCAGCGGCCAAGGAAAATGCGCCGGCGGCGGCCGGCCAGAATCAGGCGCCCAATGCAAGCGCCGAAAACGTCTCTCCTTCCGCGATCGCCCCTCCGGCAGGAAACGCGTCACCCGCCAACAGCTCTCCGACGAGCCCGAACAGCGAGGTGGTCGTCGTGCAGACCCCTCCCCCGGCCGCAGGGCCCACCCAATCGATCAGCCTGACCATGAAAGACTACGCGTTCGATCCGGCGAACATCACGGTCAAGAAGGGTACCACAGTGAGGCTCACCCTCACTTCGCTTGACCGCACCTATGGTTTCGCCATCATGGCATACAATGTCAATGAGGTGGTGCCGGCCGGCAACTCATCGGTGGTCACATTCACCGCGGACAAGCCGGGCTCTTTCGGGATCAAGGACAGCTATGTCATGAGCGGGGCGGCCTATAACATGGTCGGGACCCTGACGGTCACCGACTGAGGGTTCGTGCTTCTTTTTATTACGTTCCTTCCATTTAGACCTCCGAGTGAGGGGCAGACGGCTCACGTTGGTCTGTTCGTTCGCCCTGCGGGCTCACACGGACTGTCTGTGCGAGCCGACAGGCGAGCGTACTGACAAAAATGAGGAAGTTCTGCCCTCCGCGAGGGTTTCTTCCTTTAAGGGGAGGGAGGCGGAACAGAAACGATACCCAAAGGCGTTGCCCGCGGGCTGCAACGATCGTCTCTAAACCCGATGACGGAGCAAGGCGATTTTCGCCGCTCCCTAAAATCCGAGGGATTTTGGGGCCTTGCGGCGGAGCAATCCGCCGGATTGAAGTCCAATGCCGTCCGAACACAGAAGGCAGACTATGCCCCTCACTCCATCTTTTCCTCCGTATAAACTAAGGTTAAAAGATGCCAAAACTTCCTGAGACTTGACTCCATTCCTCTCTAAAACACGGACCAAGGCAAGTTTATATAATGTTTTAATCTATGTATTGATATGGTAACTCCAGGCAACATGCAGCACGAATATCCCCCGAAGGTAATCATAAACGACGGAATGCCCAAGTGCTTCGGGAGGATAAAGCCGCTCGTCTCGAAGATAGCCAGGAAATGCGGCAAGGGGCTCGCGTACACGGCGCTCGCCGCCGGCATAGCCATCGGAGGCGCGAACCTCGGCACCTACTTCGATTACAAGTACAACAACTACGACTACCGGAGGCTCGAGAACAGGACGACGCTGGACGTCGGTGGCGTGCCGAGAAGCAGGATCATTGAAAAGGCGCTCGAGGCCGCCAGGCTCAGACTGGTGGGCGCCAAGCCCCCTGAAGAGGCGAGGCTCAGGCTGGAGTTGTCAGCCGGTTCCCGCGGCGTAACGGCATTGGACGCGGATTACATAATGGTCTGGTCGACGAACAAAGGGATCGAGCACCGTGACGAAGAGGAGGTCCGGATGAGGTGGGAGTATTCCGATTCCCTCGACCGCTTCGTGCCGCTCAGCGCATCGACGAGATACCATTACCGGTGGGTCGAGATGAACCTGCGCGGCGAGGACGAGCCTGTCATCGTCATCCAGAATCCTGCCCACACGCCCGGCATCCCCGGGACGGTCCCCCGCTACACTGGCGGCGCTCCCGGCATCGTCGACGTCTTCACTCTCTTCGCCGCTGAGAAATGGGCGGGCTCGTGCCTCTCGAGCGGCCTCCCACAGAGGTTCGGCCCGATGGAAGTGCGCTTCTCGACCGAGATAGTGGAACGGCCCTAGCATCTGCCGGCTGAAGTTTCGCGGGCCTTTTTTGGGCAGTTGATTTGCCTCCGCAGGGCAAATAGGCATCAAAGACCGGGGTCAAACCGGCTGAAGTTTGATTTTGTTTTGCTAAAAATTTCCTGCGGGAAATTTTGGCAAAACTAGCAAGACCGTTTTTGGGCCCTTTTTCCTAAAAAGGGCGAGGAAAGGCCCTAGCCGACCAGTTTCAAATCCTTGGCGCCGCCCTGCATCATCTTCTCCATCTTCTTCCTGAACCCGCGGTTCCTCTTGAACATGCCCATCATCTTCTCCATCTTCTCGAACTGCGAGAGGAACTCCTTCACGTCCTTCTCGCTGCAGCCGCTCCCGCGGGCGATGCGGGCGATGCGCGAGTGGTTGTTCTTGAGCAGGGCAGCGTCCCTCTTCTCCTCCTTGGTCATGGAGTTTATCATGGACTCGAACTTCTTGAGCTTCTCCTCGCTCTGCTGGACCATCTCCTTCGGGATATCCGCCGCGCCGAGCATCGAGAAGACGTTGCCCAGCGGCCCGAGCTTCTTGGCGGCCTTGAGCTGCTCGTAGAACGCCTCGATGGTGAGCTCTTCGGTCTCCTCGAGCTTCTTGATGTCTGTCTCCTTGGAGATCTCCTTTATCTTCTCCATCAGCGCGCCTATGTCAGGCACGCCGAGTAGCCTCCCCACGAACTTCTCCGAGTCGTACACCTCGATGTCGGCCGGCTTCTCGCCCACGCCGACGAAAGCTATCTTGGCATCCGTCGCGGCCACCGAGGAGAGCGCCCCGCCGCCCTTGCCCGAGCCGTCCATCTTCGTTACGAACACGCCTGAGAGCGGGACCGCGCTGTTGAACTCGGATGCCTGCTTGCCAGCCACCTGGCCGATGTCCGCGCTGATGACCAGGTAGCTTTCGTCCGGCTTGAGGATGCCGGCGATCCCTCTCAGCTCCTCGACGAGGTGGCCGTCGAAGGCGCTGCGGCCTGCCGAGTCCACTATCACCACGTCCTCCTTCAGCCTCCTCATGGAATCGGCCACTATCTTCGAGGGATCCTTCTCGCCTTTCACGGTGTAATAAGCGACCCCGACCGTTGAGGCGAGCTGCTCCAGCTGCTCCTGGGCGGCCGGCCTGTCCGTGTCTGCCGCTATGAGCGCCACGCTCAGGCCCCTGCTCCGATAGAAGTGCGCGAGCTTGGCGCACGAGGTGGTCTTGCCCGACCCGTAGAGTCCGCACATCAGTATCCTGTGCTTGTCGAGGCGGGGGGTGTAGCTCTTCCCCATGAGGGCCACGAGCTCCTCGTAGACGATCTTGGTGACATGCTCCTTCAGCGAGAGCGCCTCGAGCTTCTCGGCCTTCAGCGCCCGCTCCTCGATGCGCTTGGACAGGGCGAGGACGAGCTTGACGTTGACGTCAGAGGAGATGAGGACGCGCTGGAGGTCCTTGATGAGGGCCTTCACGTCGTCCTGGTCTACGTAAGGCCTGTTAGTGAGCTTGGCTAGCGCTTCTCTCAGCTTCTTCCCTAGATCCATGAGAACTCGAAACTAGTATTGCCTCAAAAGATTTATATCGTGTCTTTCCAGTTGATGGCGGCGACATAAAGGATGGCGAGCCAGACCGCCCTCTCGGCGAGCGTGGCAGCCGCCCCGACCGGCCCGGATGCGGGGGGCATGACGAGGGCCGAGAGCAGACCCAGGACCGCCACGGCCAGATAAAGCCCGCTGTAAATGTAAGCGTCATCCCATACTACCTTCTTCCCTCCTACATGGTAGAGCACTATGAGCCCCGCCGCTATCTTGCCCGCGAACCCTATCGCGTCGCCGAAGCTGATGAGGGGCACATAGACCCTTCCGGACGAATACTCCATGACAAACACCGCCATGTACGTGAGCGCGTAGAACGCCAGCGCAGCGGCGACCGCATATGCGGCGGACGGAAGGAGCCTCTTGCGGTCGTTCTTGAGGAAGTACAGCATCCACAGGTAGATCACCGCCGAGCCGAAGGCGGCCCCCGCGACCCCGCCGAGGATGCCGAATATCATGGCGGCGACGTATTGCGGCGACACCCGCAGGATCGCCAGGAGAAGGACGTCGCCCACTATGCGCAGCCCGCTCTCCAGGATGAACACGGCGCCGGCCATCGACAGGCAGAAGCCTCCGTCACGCTTCCCCTTGGGCGCGAACCGCAGGAAAAGCCAGGCCATGAGGGGCGCGATGAAAACCCCCGAGACCTGCAGCACCGTGCTGGAATAATACGTGAAAAGCGGCCCGTAGATCTCCCCGCTCCCGGCGTACGCGATTCCCAGGGTCATCAGGCCGAAGACGATGGCGAACGCGATCAGGATAGCCGCGGCCGTGAGTATATGGTTCCAGCCGACTTCTATCTTCCTTTTGCCGATGACCGCTCTCATGACCCTGCTCTATTTCTTGGAAGGCTTTTTAGCCTCCTTGGCCCCAGCTTCCTTGCCCATGCCGTTGAACAGATATAGCAGCGCCAGCGCGAAGACCGCCTCGACGAGCACGGCCAGCCTGGACGGATTGCCCAAGAAGGCGAGGTTCTGGTCCACCAGGCCATAGATGATGCCGTCGGCGAGGACGAACGCGGAATAAGTGTACGCCGCGTCCATGTCGAGCTTCCTTCCCTTCGTGCTGTACAGGACGGCGGTCGCGGTCAGGAGCCATTTCACGATTATCCCGGCGGCGGAGAGGTCCAGGCCGAGGGAGAACTGCGTCCCTCTGGAGTAGCTGAGCAGGTAGAGGAATCCCCTGCCCGCGAGGAAAACGACGACAGCCACTGCCAGGGCGGGCAGTATGGCCGAGACGAGCCGCGCCTTGTCCTTCTCGAGGAAGATCAGCATCCACAGGAAGATGACGACCGATGAGGCCGCGCTCTGGACGAGGACGCTTATCAGGCCCAGGAGGTCGGTCGAGGCCGATGCGGGAGCGGCATAGACGGCCAGGATGAAGATGAGGACGGTCAGGGCGGCATAAGCCGAGAATCCGCTGGCCGCCATCGAGGCGCAGGAGCGGCCGTCCTTCTTCAGCTTGAATATGCCTATGCCGAGGATGAACGCCGCGGCCAGCACCGGCTCGGCGAAGACCGTGAAGACGCCGGTTATCGCCGAATAGTATGCGTCGAAAGACTTGTCTCCGACCGAACCGGCGTTCGGGACGATGCCGAAAAGTATGATCCCTAACGGGACGGACACCGCGACCAGCATGATGAGGGCCGGAAGGATGTAAGTGCCGCTGACCTCGAACGATGTGCCGCCTATCTTGAGCTCCATGGAGCTTGGTTAGCACGGGAACGGTTAAATCCATTGCTAATCCTACGATCTACATGCGATACGTCCGTTCGCTCTCCTTCTGGCTCGCCCTGCTGATCCTCCTGCCGGTGATCCTGGTCGCCTCATTGTGTCTCGGCGTCGGTTCGCTCATCTGGGCGCCGTATTTCATCTCCCGGTCCCTATACCTGGGCCTCACGGCATTGGCGATGGGCCTCCTCTTCACCTGCTTCCCCTTCTACATGCTGTACTCGCTCTATGGCAAGTCGGTCAGGTACGTGGATGTGGATAGCACGACCAGGGTCACGTACATGGGCGGAAAGCAGGCCGATCTCGGTAAGGCGAAGGATTCGTACATCAGGACGGGTTCCCGCGGCATGCAGGACCTGATCATCGTGGGCGATGACGGGCAGCATTCGGTGAACATGCCCTACCTTTTCAAGGACCGAGAGGGCCTCTTCGCCGCTCTCGAGGCGCAGAGCGGCCGGCCGATCCGGAAAGGCTGAGCGTCAATGCCGCTCCTGGAGCATCGGGAGCGACAGCGTCCGCACGAACACCTCCGGCACCCGTATCTTGACGAAATGCATCGAGACGCCTTTCCCCTCGCTCAGCGCCGGGACCACCTCCCCGCCCGACGAAGACGTGAACACCTCATGGCCGTGGTCGTGGAGGCTCTCCCCCTCGCCGCACCCCACCCGCACGAGCCAGGCGTCGTCCTCGAAGAAGCAGCGCTTGGTGAGCCTCCGGAACGGGTCGCCTTTCCGCAGGACATCGCAGATCAGCTCCGGTATGTCCTTCTCCTTCTCCTCGTACTCCCCATAATCCGCCCGCCGCTTGAGGGCCGAGGCCATCTCTATCTCGTCGGGAGGGATGGGCCGGATTGGAGGCGATGCGAGGAGCTGGGCGAGGGCGTTCGTGGTCCTTATCCTCGGGAGGGAGGGCGGGCTCATCCGCAGAACCCGCCCTTTCCCCTTATATAATTGTTTGTAACCGCCGTCGCAGGAGCCCCGCCTCGCTAATTTTTTAAAGATTTTGTATGATATGACATCAAAACGAATTATCAGAAACAGGACTGGCATTTAGCAGACTATTTAGAGGTGAAGGAGTTATGACGAAACAGGTAAGCGGAGAACAGGTCTATGTGCTTCCGGAAGGATCCCAGAGGGTTCTGGGCAGGGACGCGATGAGGATAAACATCGCCATCGGTTACGCGGTCGCGAACATCGTGAAGACGACCCTCGGCCCGAAGGGCATGGACAAGATGCTCGTCTCGGATCTCGGCGACATAGTCATAACCAACGACGGGGCGACGATCCTCGAGGAGATGAACGTCGACCACCCGGCCGCCAAGCTGATGGTGGAGGTCGCCAAGACCCAGGACAAGGAGGTCGGCGACGGCACGACCACGTCCGTGGTCATAGCCGGCAACCTACTCTACAAGGCCGGCCAGCTGCTCGACCAGAACATCCACCCCACCGTCATCATAAAGGGGTACGAGCTGGCGTCGAAGCGGGCAGAGACCGCCCTCGGCACGATAGCGATGCCGATCAAGGCCAATGACAAGGACATACTCAACAAGATCGCCCTCGTGTCCATGGGCTCGAAAGGCATCGGGAGCGATGACGAGAAGAAGAAGATCGCCGACATAGTCTCGACCGCGGTCATGCAGGTCGTCGAGCAGAGGGACGGCAGGAACAAGGTCGACCTCGACCTCATCAAGGTCGAGAAGAAGGCCGGCGGCGAGGTCATCAACACCGAGCTGATAAAAGGCGTCCTCGTCGACAAGGAAGTCGTCCACAGCGGCATGCCCAAGAGCGTGAAGGACGCGAAGATACTCCTCCTCGACGCGGCGCTCGAGATCGAGAAGACCGAGACCGACGCGAAGATCGAGATCACCTCGCCCGACAACATGACGGCCTTCCTCCACCAGGAGGAGAAGATGATGAAGGAGATGGTCGAGAAGATATCGGCGACCAAGGCCACCGTCGTGTTCGTCCAGAAGGGCATAGACGACCTGGTCCAGCACTTCCTCTCCAAGCGCGGCATCGTGGCCGTGCGCAGGGTGAAGAAGAGCGACATGGAGAAGCTCTCGCGCGCCACCGGCGGCGTCATCGCATCCAGCCTCGAGGAGCTCAAGGAAAGCGACCTCGGCCACGCAGGGCTCGTGGAAGAGAGGAAGGTCGGCGGCGAGGCGATGGTCTTCGTCGAGAAATGCAAGGACCCCAAGTCCGTGACGATATTCGTCCGCGGCGGCACCGACCACGTCGTCAGCGAGGTCGAGCGCGCGGTCATAGACGCCCGCGGCGCGGTCTCCAGCGCCCTCGAGGACGGCAAGTACGTCGTCGGCGGAGGCAGCGTGGAGATGGCCCTCAGCAGGGACCTCAGCAACTACGCGGTCCAGATCGGCGGCCGCGAGCAGCTGGCCATCCAGGCTTTCGCCGAGGCCCTAGAATCGATCCCGCGGGCCCTGGCAGAGAACGCCGGCATGGACGTCATCGACACGATAGTCTCCCTCCGCAACAAGCACAAGGAGGCGGACGGCAAGAACATCGGCGTCGACGTCATCGGCGGCAAGGTGTCCGACCTGAGCAAGGCCGGGGTCTTCGAGCCGGCCAAGGTCAAGAGGCAGGCGATATCGTCCGCCACCGAGACGGCCAGGTTGGTGCTGAGGATAGACGACATCATCAGCTCCAAGGGCGGCTCCAGGGGCGCCGGTCCGGGCGGCCCAGGCGGAATGGGCGGCATGGACATGGGCGGGGAGTAATCTTTCCCCCTTCTCTTCATTTTTCTTCTCCTATCCTGATTTTCCCCGTTCTCTTATTCTCGGATAAAATACCCTGGTGCCCTCTCCCAATTTTAACTTTTTCCCCGTATCGAATCCATATGCTCTCGCGCATCCACATCATGGTCTTCGGCGACGTCCAAGGCGTCTTCTTCAGGGCGGGCGTGCAGGGCGAGGCCCGCAGGCTCGGCGTCACGGGGTGGGCGCGGAACAATCCCGATGGCTCGGTCGAGGTGACCGCCGAGGGCGAGCCGCAGGCGCTAGAGAAGCTCCTCCAGTGGTGCAGGCACGGCCCGGCAGGGGCCAGCGTGTCGGGCTGCGAATCACAATATCTCGCCGGGACCGGCGAGTTCGAGAGGTTCGAGATAAGGTTTGATTGAAAAGGGAAAGCGGGTCAGGTGCCGATCGAGGGCTCGGCTGGATCAGATGCCGCCGAACTTGTCGCCTTCCTTGTGCATCCCCCTTCTCCTCGGGTACGAATACCTGCGGGCGAACTTCGTCTTGCGGAGCTTGGTGATCACCTTCTCCAGCTGCTCGATCTCCAGGTCGTCCTCGAAATAGCCGCGGGCCTCGTCCGGGATGTCTATGAGCCCGTTGTCCTCGAAGCAGATGGGTTTGCCGTCCGCGTCGGTGATCGAGTCGAGCAGATAAGCCATGGCCTTCACGCGGTCGCTCGCCTCGCGGGGCAGGGACACCCTCTCCACCCCCTTCTCCATGTGGTACTCTATCCGGTTCAGGACCTGCTGCAGCTGGTCTATCTCATCGTCGCTGAATCTGTTCCCCTTGAGCCACTCTATCGAGAACTCGTTGAAAGCGTACTTGGTCACCCTTCCACCTCACACTACAATCAACCGGTCTGTTTTTATCTTTTGGCAAGGCGCTCCAGCGTCCTGACCACGAGGCGGACACCGGTCCCGCTCGCCCCTTTCTCGAGGTACGGGTGGGCCCATTTGACGCTGTCCACGGCGGCGATGTCGAGGTGCGCCCACTTCGTCTCGCCCGCGAACTCCTTGAGGAAAGCCGCGGCGGTTATCGAGCCGGCCTCGGGCAGCTCGGAGATGTTCTTCAGGTCGGCGAAATCCGATTTCATCATCTCGGCGTATTCGGGCCAGAGCGGCAGCCTCCATACGCGCTCGTGGGTCTCGGCGCCGGCTTCCTCCAGCGCCCCGGCTAGGGTATCGTCCGTGGAGAACATCCCGATGGCGTGCCTCCCCAGGCTCACGACCATCGCCCCGGTCAGCGTGGCCATGTCTATCATGTAATCCGGCTTCTGCTCGGCCGCGAAGCTGAGCGCGTCCCCGAGTATCAGCCTTCCTTCGGCGTCGGTGTTGAGCACTTCCACGGTCTTCCCGTTGCGCATCCCGATTATGTCCCCGGGCCTCTGCGCGGTCCCCGACGGCATGTTCTCGACCATCGGCATCAGCCCCAGGAGCCTGATCGGGAGCTTCAGGCCCGCCACTGCCTTGAAGACCGCAAGGACGTTGACCGCCCCGGTCTTGTCGTATTTCATCTCGTGCATGTTCTGGGCCGGCTTTATGCTGATCCCGCCGCTGTCGAAGCAAACCCCCTTGCCGATCACGGCGAAGAGGGGGTAGCCCTTGCCCTTGTTGTACTCCAGCCTTATGAGCGCAGGGCGGTTGTGGCTTCCCTGGCAGACGGCGAGGATGCCGTTCATGCCCATCTTCGCCATCCGCGCCTCGTCATAGACGGTCATCGAGAGGTCGCACTCCCTGGCCAGCCTGCGGGCTTCCTCGGCGATCGAGGCGGGCGTCGCGACGTTGGCTGGCAGCTCGTCGAGCCCGCGGGCGTAGTTCTGGGCCTCGGCCATGACCACCCCCCTCCTTATCCCGGCCGAGACGTCCTCTTCGGTCACGACAAGCGCCTTCTCGACCACGAAGACCTCATCCTTCTTGGTCTTGTACTTGAGGAACCTGTATCCGGCGAGCATCGCCCCTTCCGCCATGGCCTGCGCCATCGACTGCTGCTGCTCGCGGGGCACGAACTTGGCCGGAAGGTGCATGCAGAGCTCCTTCTCCTTGAGGGCCCCTGCATGCCTCACCGCCGTCCCGGCGGCCCTGCGGAGATAGTCCATCCTGAACTCCTCCTTCTTGCCGAGGCCCACGACGAGGAGGTGCCTGAACCCCGCCGCCCCCCGCGTGGCGGTCGGGAGCGTCTGCAGGAGCTTGCCTTCGTACCTCTCCTTCCTGACCCCTTCCAGGAACGGCCGCACCGCCAAGGGGGGCTCCTCGTCCTGCATCAGGAAGACGCAGAGGATCTCCGCCTTGACATCTGAGACGTGGGATTTCTTCAATTCGACCTTCATGAGCTGCATAACCAGCCTTGGGTTAAAATCCTT